>JADLHV010000078.1 GCA_020848595.1 Bacteroidia bacterium | reverse complement strand
CATTTTCATAAGATTTATTCATTTCACTAGCTAAAACTGTAAGACTTGAATCGACCCAACATTGAAGTGTATCGGTATTTTGAGTATTCGATTGATTTTGTGTCGAATTAGAGCAAGAGCTAAAAAGCGATACAAAAAACAAGAGACAGAGAATAGGGGTATAAGTCAATTGCATTAAAATCGAACGAAATTTCAAAATTAGCTTATTGATTAAATTCATCTTCTTCATGCCTTTCGGCTTTATATTCGTGATAGGTTCTAACAAATCTATAGATACCATAGAGTAAAGTAAGAGCTAAGAAAATATCTTCTTGAATTCTATTTTTAAAGAAATTAGATCCTCTAAAGTAAATGATGATTGGTAAAAAAATAAAAACGAGGCACATCCCAAACTTGAAGATGTACCTCGGATATTGAATGAGTTGTTTAAAATACATTACTTATTCTTAGAAGAGCTTACTCTTCCTCGATTTCGAATACGATAGGAATTCTACAGTAGGATTTAACAGATTTACCATTAAGTTTAGCGGCATTGAATCTACCAGAGGTTTTTCTAACAACGCGTAAAGCTTCTTCATCTAGTGCTTTGGTACCAGAACCTTGTTCAACTTTAACATCAGAAACTTTACCATCTTTAGAAACCACAAAACTCACAACAGTTCTACCAACAATACCGTTTAGGTATTCAGCTTCAGGATAGTTGAGATTTTCGCTTAAGAAAATACTTAACGCTTTATCACCACCTTTAAACTCAGCTTGTTGGTCGACATCTATGTAGATTTTATTATCATCGACGATTGGACCAGTACCAGTATTATTTGGTGGTGGTGGACCACTATCTTCGTTATTTCCATCGACATTTTTGTTACTGATATCTTTATCTTTCAGATCATCATTCTTAGGCGGGTCATCAACGGCCTCTTCCTTTTTAACCGCTTCCATTTCAACGAATTTAGCTTGAGCTCTTTCGATTTTAATTTCTGGTGGTGGCGGTGGTGGTGGTGGTGGTTCAACTTCTGGTTCGTCTTTAATAGAAGGAGGTGCTAATAAGACAACAGAAATAGTATCTGCCTTATCAGAATCATCATTAGAAAATAGTCCTAATTGAGAAGCTACCTTAGGGGAATACAAACCAAGAACAAACACACTGACACTAATAGCCAATGCTTTGAGCATGATTTTTTGGGAGATAGAACGCAATTGAAATGCTCCATAGCCTTTGTTCCGATTGTCGAATACAATCTCATCCATGGATTGTCCTTAAAAATTTTTGTTACTGTCCATTGCTTTCGATTTTTTAGGTTAATACAAATAGTTATAAATAGGTAAATAGGTTACACGAATTATTTTTTATTTTTTTCTTCCATGATGGCTATAACATCTAATTCTGGTTTCATAGCCGACTGCACAGCAAAACGTTTGACACTTGTAATATCCATTTCATCTAGGGCATCAACGATATTACCATATTTAGCATCATCAGTAGATTTGATTATACAGATCATAGTATCTTTATCACCATACGATTTTTCTAGACGATTTTGTTTATCATAGATAACCTGGCGAATACCATCTTCATTAGAGAAGCTAGACTTTTTCATGATTCCGATATTAGCGGCTAAATCTTCACCATCACCTTCATAATACCAAACAGTATTTTCTTTATCGAGGATAATCGTAAGTAGAAGTTCTTTATTGATTTTAGCTTTCTCTTCATCATCAACCTTTTTTGGCATGTTTAACTCCATGGCATTAGGTTTATTTAAAGTAGTTGTCAACATAAAGAAAGTAATCAACAAGAAAGCCAAGTCAACCATAGGCGTCAAATCGACTTTGGTCGACATTTTCTTCGACCGTTTTTTACCACCATGTTTCTTTTTACTGCCGCCTTCCGCGGTATTTAATTCTGCCATGTTTAATTAGTTATTTCGGTTGGTTCTGCTTCAGTTGATTTTTTTTGTGAACTACCAGATAAAGTGGTAATTAGATTAATTTTATGAATATCCATTTTTTCAGTAATGGTATTAATCACATCATTAAACACTTTAATATTGGTACTTTTATCGCCTTTCAGAGCGACCTTAAGTTTATCATCTACATATCGGGTTTGGAAGCCCCATTCTCCCAATTCATTATTAAGAGAATCAATAGGAATACCATTTTGTTTATAATTTTTAAACTCTACCGGATTAAGCGCAAGCACTGCAGGCATTTCGGCTAGAGAAAACCCAATTTGATCAAGTCCACGAAATGTATTAATTTGATTGTTATCCAATTTAATTTCGGGGTGCTTATCAAGTATTCTTTGAAGAAGCTCAGCCCTAGTGGTAGTTTCATTCAGTCCGAAATATACCTTACCCTCTTTATCTATAGAGATGGTCATAATATTTTCGAGTTTAATTTGCGAACGAGAATTCGGCAAATCGATTGGAACAGCCTCAGGTGGTCTGAATTTCGAAGTCAACATGAAAAACGTCAGTAGCAAGAAAGACACGTCACACATGGCGGTCATGTCAATGGATGTACTTTTACGTGGAACTTTAATTTTTGGCATTCTATTGATTTTTTACCTTTTTGAAAAGGGTATGAATATCTTATTTATTTTTTGACGCGAAAGTCTGAGCTATACTAAATCCGATCTCATCGATACCATAAGTCAACTTGTCAATCATATTAGTGAAGACGTTGTAGAAAATGATTGCGATAGCAGAAGTTCCAATACCTATAGCGGTATTAATCAACGCTTCAGAGATACCAGATGATAGTGCATCAGGGTCAGGAGTACCAGCAGTTGCAAGAGCCGCGAAAGCCTTGATCATACCGATTACAGTACCTAATAGACCTACAAGAGTTGCAACAGATGCAATAGTAGCTAGAATAGATAAGTTCTTTTCTAACATTGGTAGTTCTAAAGAAGTAGCTTCTTCCATTTCTTTTTGGATAGCTAATACTTTTTGTTCTTTTTCCAATTCTTTTTCACCTTCCATTTCATGGTACTTAGTTAATCCAGCTCTTACTACGTTAGCAACTGAACCTTTTTGTTTGTCACAAGCTGAAGTAGCTTTTGCAATTTCAGATTTGTTTAATTGAGTTTTAACTTCTTGTAAGAATGATTCTAAAGAACCTTTTCCTTTAGCTTTAGAAATGATTAACAAACGTTCAACCACTATGGTTAATACGGTAAGAAATAATGTCATAAGTAAAGGTACAATAACTCCACCTTCGTGAATAATTGCAAAGAAATTTCCTTCTTTTGGTGTGTGGTCAGCATTAAAGTTGTTTGGATCACCAAAAATGAACATGTAAACGCTAACTGCTACAACGAAAGCGATTGGAATGGTTAAAATACCTACCCAATTGGTGGATTTTTTTGTTTGTGCTTGGCTCATTTATTTTCTGATTTTTTTTGTTAAGGTTGCAAAAGTATGTTTATTTTTATATCAAACGAAATTTTTTCGATTAATTCTGTGTGAAGTTTTTCTGAATTTGAAAGGCAAAATTGAGGACTGTTTAGACTAGTCCCCGTGCAGTAAAACTGCCATCCGCAATATCTTTTAATCAATGGATTGAATGTAAATTTTATGTTCATTTTTGCCTAAAATTAATACTAATTTAACATTATAAATACCTCATTTCCATCTTTACTAAGACTAAATTGATTCAAATGAACAATTGTCTTAACTTAAAATCAAACTCTAATATCTAAATAACTCAATATTAGGTTCTGAATTATT
>JADLHV010000077.1 GCA_020848595.1 Bacteroidia bacterium | reverse complement strand
TGATTGACATAAGTTTTCTCTGACTTACATCCATTGATTTCATCAGAAATATAAAAACTATAAGTGCCAAAATTCGTAAATTTAAAAGAGTAATTATATTGAGACGTTTTTGTTGAAACAACCGACGATGGTGAAGCAAGTACTGTTGGATCTGGACTTCTTGCATTATTAAGATTCAATAATAAATATTCGTTACCGCAAAGATTTGTTTTACTAAAATTTGCCGTCAGGTTTATACTATCCGCAAATTTTAAATAATTATCTATTCGTTTAGTGTACGTACAACCTTTTTTAGTTACTAAAGTTAAATAAACATTAAAACTATTTATCGAATTATAAATAATATTTTGAGGTTGATATAGATTAGATGTACTAGGTGTTGCACCAGGAAATTCCCAATTCCAAGATTGAATATTTTGACCTAAGGTATCAGTTAAGTTTTTAAAATTAATTGAAGCGGGTGTGCAACCACTCAATTTATTAGCAGAAAAATTTACACTTATCGAATCAGGAATAAAAACAGCACTATCAAATGTTCTTTTACCTTCACATCCAAAACTATCACGCATAAACATAGTGAAGTTTTTATATCCATTTGGGGCTCGAAATATAGATTTCAAAACCTTAGGACCATTAGTATATAAAACATTATCAACCAACCAATCTCTAGAAACTGTCTTGGGTGACATATCTGTTAACACAACACTATCTGCATAACCGCAAATTACCTTCTTTGAAATTGAATAAGCTGGAATTGGAACTGGCTTGGCTTGAATAAACCCTACTTTATCGATAATACATGTCGAACCATCAAGGTATTTTAGCTTTAACCTTACATTAAAATTACCAGATGTTGCATACAATTTTGTATACGTACTATCTGAAGAAACATACCCAGAACCCAAATCCCATTCAAAGGTTGTTCCTACTGGAAACCTATGAGCGGTAAACCTGACAATCCTAGGCACACACACAACCGTATCATCTGACGACACGTAGGCTGTTCCACACTGACCATTAATTTCTATGGTGAATAGGAACCCTACAATTAGAAATACGAATCTTTTTAGGGTCATATACCGATATGTAGCAAAAATACGATTAAATATTGAAAAATGTGCAAAATATTACTACTTTTGCACAAAATACAAACATTTAACGACTTGCATTATATGATTAGACGAATTATTTTCTTTTTAGTTGCTTCTAGCACTTTGATTTATTCTTGTAAACCTAAATCCGAAACAAAACTAGACAGCTGGAAAGATGTCTATACAAATGCATATACTAATCATGATTATGTTGCTGCTGTCGTTGCTTTGAATCATTTGTTAGTAACCGACACAGCTAATGCTGCAAAATACTACGACTCTTTAGCCTACTATAGCATTAAAAAACTCAAAAATTTTGACGCTGGCAAAAGGTACACTGACAAAGGATTGCTTATGAATCCAGACAATGCTATGTTATTAGAATTTAAAGGCATTTTCCTTGGGTCCGAAAACAATATGGATGACGCCAAAAATTGCATTTTAAAAGCCTATAAAATCTCAGGATTAAACAAACATAAATATATGTATGCCTCTTTAAAATTCTCATCTGATAATGATTTAGACGATTACATTAAAACCATCAATGAAATACTATACGGAGGGGCTAAACAAGAATATTTTGAAGCTAATGTTGATGCAGGAACTACTCAAATTGTAGATCTAAAATCCTCTTGCTATTTAGACAAAGCTAAAATTAGTTTAAATTCAAATAAAATTAAAGAGTCTTTGGTATATCTTGATTCGGCATTGCTTTATTCTCCGAACTTCCAAGAAGCCATGTTTTATAAAGAAAAAATTACCACCGGCAAATAAGTTATTTATATTCGAGGTTGCCAAGATACCTCAGGGACATTTGATTTAAATGCTTGATATCTAGACACAACAAAGAGATAATCTGATAGTCTATTGATATATTGTAAGATAATTTCCTCGACTGCTTCAATCTCATTTAAATGAACTATTAAGCGCTCGGCTCTGCGACAAATGCACCTAGCAACATGACATTGTGCGACCTCCAAACTACCTGCAGGTAAAACAAAGGACCTCAATTCTGGCAATTCCTCATTCATCGAATCAATTGATTTTTCGAGCAATTCGACATCTTCATCGTGTAAATCTGGCACAATCATCTTACTACCAGGAGCAGAAGCTAAAAGACTACCCACTGTAAATAAACGGTCTTGAATCTCAGGTAAAATTGCTTTGTTGATACTATCATTCACAAAACTTCTAAGAATTCCGATATATGAATTTAACTCATCTATGGTGCCATAAGATTCTATTCTAACATGGTGTTTTGGCACCCTTTGTCCACCTATCAACGATGTTTCGCCCTTATCTCCTCTTTTGGTGTAAATCTTCATAAATTACAATACAATTTTAGTCTTAGATTGTTCAAACATATTATTAATATTATCAGATTCAATTTGTCCATCCCTTAACCTGACAATTCGTTTTGCATTCATCGCGATATCTTCTTCGTGTGTTACAAGTACTATAGTATTTCCCTTAGAATGAATTTCTCTGAACAATTCCATAATTTCAACAGAGGTTTTAGTATCAAGGTTACCAGTAGGTTCATCTGCTAGTAATATACTGGGATTATTAACTAAACCACGTGCAATAGCCACCCTTTGCCTTTGTCCACCTGAAAGTTCATTTGGCTTATGGGTCATTCTATCTTGTAATCCTACTTGAATTAGCACTTCTTCTGCTCTCTGTAAACGGTCTTTTTTACTCGCTCCAGCATATACTAAAGGTAGAGCTACATTTTCGAGAGCCGACATTCTTGGAAGCAAGTTAAATGTTTGGAATACAAATCCTATTTCTTTGTTACGAACTTCAGCTAAATCGTTTTCGCTCATTATACTAACATCGGTGCCATTGAGCACATATTTTCCGGCAGTAAACGAATCAAGACAACCTAAAATATTCATTAAAGTAGATTTTCCTGAACCTGAAGGGCCCATTAAGGCAACATACTCACCCTTAAATATATCCAAATCAACACCTTTCAATGCATAAACTTTTTCGGTACCTACTCGGTAGACCTTCTCAACCCCGCGGATGTCAATTAATTTGTTCATTATTTATCTTGTTCAATTACTTTTGGAACTCTAAAATAATCACTGTCTTTTTTAGGTGCATTCGACAACATTTGCACTTTGGAATAGTTTTGAGCAACCTCATCTTCACGGGTATTATTAAAAGTATCCGTCATGTATATTAAAGGTTCAACGCCATCAGTATCTACTTCATTGAGTTGTTCGCAAAAATCAAGAATGTTTTCAAGGTCAGATTTAATTTTAATTTTTGCTTCTGCATCAAATTCTAACCTCGACAAATGGGCTAATTGGTCTATTTTTTCGTCAGTTATTTTCATGAATAATGTGTTTATCGATTAATTCTTGGTGAATAAGGTTGTAAATATCATCTCTAAGTTGGTCACTATCTTCAATATTTAGATGACTTGTTTCAATAGCCCGATGAACTTTACATTTAATCACGGTTGGGTAATATTCAAATTTCTCATCCGGTAATGCCTTAAAATTATTATAAAACGTAATCGGTATTATGGGCACTTTCTTTTCAATTGCGAGTTTAAAAGCGCCATTTTTAAAAGGTTTAAGCAATGGCGTACGATTCCAAATTGTACCTTCAGGATAAATATTAATACAATAACCTTTATCAATTCTATTGGCAGCATCCAAAATAGCTTTATGAGAGCCTCGTAAACTTTCGCGATGCACGGCAATATCAACTGTTCTAAAGAAAATACCAAACAAAGGAATCTTAGCCAACTCAACTTTACCCATAAATGAAATTTTAGGTGGTGCAAACAATCCCAAAACAACAATATCTAAATAAGAAGTATGATTAGAAACAATGATACAAGGACTTGGAAAATTTGGTTGTTCGCGTTTAACAATGGCAATAGATCCAGTTAGAATAAAGATACCCCAAGCCCATATTTTACGTAAGAAATTAGCTACAGGATAAAGTTTCTCGGTACTTAAAGTAAGAACAAAGAAAGGATATAAAACAAGAAAAAGGACTGCGAAAACGAGTCCGAACCAAACAAATCCTATTTTACCTAAAATTTTTTTCAATAGTCTCTGTTCATTCTAGCTTTCATAAAGAATCCAAACACCGCACTTAGAAATAATCCACGTGCACCACCTCTAAAAAGTTGGTCGACAAAAACTGTTCTGACATTATACATATCTCTAATTTCTTGTAGTTTTTGTTCTACTTCTTGAGCCGAAAACTGAGTAAAGTACTTACTGGTTTTAAAACTATTTATTTTCAGATCGACCATTCTAGCGATTACACCAGGATTATAAGAATGAACATACGAGTACAATAGTGAAACAGAAGCACCAATTATTATACTCAGTATGAATCCAAGAAAGACAACCCTCCCTAACATAAACTCTTCGGGACTAGTTTTCTTAAAATCTCTTAAAAATAAATAGATACCAATTCCGGGCACAATAAGGAGTTCGGAAATAAACTCAACTAAATGTTTCCATAAATCGGGACTATAGACTATAGACACTAAGTAGATATAAGCGAGTGCTGCGGTGGCGCTACCAAACGCTAGACCGTATATTAAAAGTTTCTTACTCATAAAAATGTTTACAAAACTATGACAAAAAAACTTCTCAAGGCTTTGTTTTATCAAAATAATATAGAAAATTTGCGAGATATATGGAATTGAAAGATGTTGTAGCAATTTCGGGCATGCCCGGACTTTATCACGTAATCGGTCAAAGAAAAAATGGCTTGATAGTGGAAGCGCTTGATGGAAGCGGTAAAAAAATCCCTACATCTGCAACCACAAAAGTGTCTATTTTGTCGGATATCGCAATGTTTACTATGGAAGGTGAAGAAAGACTTGCTGTAGTATTACTTTCTATTTTCGATAAAGTTAAAGAAGGTCTTGTTTTACCAGACAAAAAAGCTAATGATGATGCCTTTCCTCAATTTTTAGGTAAAGTTCTCCCAAACTTTGATAACGAACGTATTTATCTATCAGACATGAAGAAATTGGCAACTTGGTATACTATCCTTAGCGAAAAACTTGATTTTGAAGCTTTGAGAAAATCAATTGCTGAAGCAGACTCTGAAAGTGAAGGTGAAAATAAATCTGAAGTTAAAGATACCAAAGTTAAGGAAACTAAAGCAAAAGCCGAAAAGTCTACAAAGACTGCTACCCCTAAAGGCGATACCAAAAGTAAAGGCAAATCAGTCAATACTATTCGCAAGATGGCTTAATGCTGTCGATTTTAATTGCAAATTATTAGGAAAAGGTGTAAGTTTGCACCTCTTTAATTAAAAGGTCGGATGGCCGAGTGGCTAGGCACGGGTCTGCAAAACCCTCTACAGCGGTTCGAATCCGCTTCCGACCTCAATTAAAAACCCCAATATTTTTGGGGTTTTTTATTGTATCAAATTTATTTTGCATCCCATTTCTTTGGCCATATT
>JADLHV010000076.1 GCA_020848595.1 Bacteroidia bacterium | reverse complement strand
GTTGAAGCAGCATTTTCGGGTGTGAATACCACTGTAGTTGGACCAGATATCTGCGACCATGAACATGTATCATTGATGTAAATGGGTGGTAATCCATTCAACATATAGGTGGTAGGTCTATCGCATAATTGTACAATAAATCCATTATTGGGAGATAATACGCCTAATGGTGCTGGCACTATAACTTTTAAGGTGTCTTTGCCATTAGCACATGGTCCGCTTACACTATATTCAAAGTAGTAAACACCTTGAACTAAATTACTTGCTTCGGCTGTGCTTGAATTTGGAGATAGAATCGTTGGTATACTTGGTCCACTCAATGCTGTCCAACGTCCTCCTTGTCCGCCTAAGCCTATACCCGAATAACTGCCACTTAATAATGTTGATGTAAATACTGAATAACATTGACCTAAGGTTACCGAGTCGTTTGTGTTTACTGGCATAACACTGCCATAGTTTGTAAATACAACATCATCAAACGAACTACACCCATTGGCATTGGTTACAGTCCATCTTAATACAGAAACGCCACCATTACTATTGGTAGTGGTATAGGTTGAGTTATAAAGGTCTTCATCGGTAATATTGATATCGCCAGAATTTGAAATAAGAGTCCATTCCCCTGTTTCACCTGAACCTGGAGGTAATGCTTTTAAGGTATCTAGGCCAGGACAAAATGAACGGTCTGGACCAGCATTGGCCGTTGTTACTCCGAGGATGGTAATAGTTACTTGGTCGTTGGCATTAGAGCCATCGGTACATCTATTGCGTAAATTAAATACAAAGACTCCTGGAACTTTACCACTAATATTGGTGTTTAATGCATTGGGTGAATTAATATTAACTGATGGCCCAGATACTTGAGTCCATTTAGAATTTCCACCCAAAGAACCAGCTTTAAAACCATTCAAAGTTACAGTATCATTTATACAATAAGTTTTGTCCACCCCCGCATTTACTGTACAGTTTTGTGCAGTAAGGCTTAGTTTCAAACAGAAAAGTAAAAAAAATAGTAGTAGTCTTTTCATCTAGTTATTCAATAGACGACGAAAGATACAGTAAATGTGACGACACTTTTGTTATTTGTGCCAAAATATGGTAATTTCCTGACAATTAGCCCATAAGAGCCGATGCTGTAGCAATTGTACTTGGATCATAATCACTAAGAGCAGAACCATGTCTTACGATTTTCAATTCTACAATCTTATCGCCTTGTTGAATTGCATCTACAACATCCTGACCTTCAATAACATGACCAAATACAGAGTGCTTTCCATCGAGCCAAGGTGTAGCAACGTGGGTTATAAAAAATTGACTGCCATTTGTAAATGGTCCTGCATTAGCCATAGAAAGAATACCTGGTCCAGTATGTCTTAAGCTCGAATCAAATTCGTCTTTAAATCTGTAGCCTGGTCCACCCATGCCTGTTCCTGTTGGGTCGCCGCCTTGTATCATAAAATCTGGAATTACACGATGAAATGTTAAACCATTGTAATAAGCTTCTCCAAGTGCTTTCGCTTTATTTGGCAGTTTACCTTCTGCTAATCCAGCAAAATTGGCAACAGTTAATGGTGTTTTTTGATATTCAAGTGAAATGTAGATGGTACCTTTATTGGTAATCATTTCGGCATAAAGCCCTTCTGGAAGTTGACTGTAATCCATTGTATTAAAAAATTGAACCGCGAAATTATGGCATCTTTGTCGTATATAAAACAAAAATTCACAAGGTCGTTCCTTCATTTTTTCGTAACATTGCAAATTGTTTTGAAACGTAATCTCTAAAGAGTATTTAATGGTGACGAAAGAACTACTAATTAATGCCTATACTTTAATGTGCAAGGCCCGCTGTATGGCGGATATATATGATGAAAATAGACCCATAACTAAATATGTCCATTCTACTAGTAAGGGGCATGAAGCTATTCAGTTGGCTGCTGGATTTCAATTGAAAGATATTGATTTTGCTGCACCTTACTACAGAGATGAAAGCATGCTATTAGCAATGGGTATGACGCCCTACGAATTAATGCTGCAATTATTAGCTAAGGCCGACGACCCTTTCTCTGGTGGTAGAACCTATTATTCTCACCCTTCTTTAAAGCGCGAAGGGATGCCTAAAATGCCGCATCAAAGTAGCGCAACGGGTATGCAAGCTATTCCAGCTACTGGTATGGCGCATGGTATTAAGTATAAAGAATCTCAAAAAATGATCTATTCGGCCGATATGCCTATTGTTTTATGCAGTATTGGTGATGGTAGTATGACCGAAGGAGAAGTGAGTGAAGCCTTACAAATGGCAGTGCTAAAAGAATTGCCGATTTTATACCTCGTTCAAGATAACGATTGGGGAATTTCGGCAAGTGGTGATGAAATGCGCGCTATGGATGCGTATGAGTTTGCCGCAGGATTTAAAGGCTTAAGACGCGCTCGAACGGATGGTAGCGATTTTGTGACAAGTTTCGAAGATGTGAAATCGGCTATCGATTGGGTAAGAAAAAATAGAAAACCAATGCTCTTGCATGCTAAGGTGCCTCTTTTAGGACATCATACCAGTGGGGTGAGAAGTGAATGGTACCGAGATGATCTTGAAACAGATTTAGTGGATGATCCTTTCCCTAAACTTAAATCTACTCTACTCGAATTAGGTGAATCGGAAGCTATATTAGATAAGATATATAATGATGCTAAAGCTGAAATTGCCGAAAGTTTTCAAAATGCGGTCAATGCCGCCGACCCAAGTCCAGAGAGCTTGTATTTGCACGAGTTTGCACCAACGCCTATAACCGAAGAACAAGGTGTCAGGGTGCCTGAAGGTCGCGAACCCGTAGTAATGGTTGATGCGGCTCTATTTGCCTGCGACGAAATTCTGAAAAATCATCCTGAAGCTTTGTTGTATGGTCAAGATGTCGGTGTGCGTTTAGGTGGTGTGTTTAGAGAAGCTGCTACTCTAGCAAAAAAATATGGAAAAGATAGGGTGTTTAATACGCCTATTCAAGAAGCTTATATAGTGGGCTCAACGGTCGGAATGAGTGCTGTGGGTTGCAAACCTATAGTCGAAATTCAATTTGCGGATTATATTTGGCCTGGCATAAATCAATTGGTTGAAGAATTATCTAAAAGTTGCTATTTGTCTAATGGTAAATATCCTGTTCAATCGCTTATAAGAATTCCAACTGGTGCCTATGGTGGCGGTGGTCCTTATCACAGTGGTACAGTTGAAAGCAGTATCTTACAAATCAAAGGTATAAAAGTGGTTTATCCGAGCAATGCTGCTGATATGAAAGGTCTGTTAAAGGCTGCTTTCTATGATCCAAATCCGGTTGTTATGTTCGAACATAAGGGGCTTTATTGGAGTAAAGTGCCTGGAACTGAAGCAGCGAAATGTCCCGAACCGTCTGAAGATTATATCATCCCTTTAGGTAAAGCAAGAACTGTAATTAGTGCCTCTGATGAAGCTATTCGTTACGGTGAATCGGTAGCTGTTATAACCTATGGAATGGGCGTTTATTGGGCGGCTAATGCGGCTAAGAAGTTTAATGATAATGTTGAAGTGCTTGATTTAAGAACTCTTAATCCTTGCGATGATGAAGCCATCTTTAATGCGGTAAAACGACACGGAAAAGTTATGGTGTTGACCGAAGAAACTTTAAGAAACTCGTTTGCTGAAGCTATCGCAGGACGCATTCAACATAATTGCTTCCAATTTTTAGATGCTCCAATAGAGGTTATGGGTTCTGCTAACTTGCCGGCTATCCCTTTAAATATGGGACTTGAAAAGGAAATGCTGCCAAATGTCGATAAAGTGGCAGATGCATTAGAGCGTCTATTGGCTTACTAATTGTCTAAAATTTAGGGACTTATATTACCCTAGTTTTTCTGAGTTATTTTAAATTTTTTTAAATAATTGCGTATTTTTTCGTATATTTGTAAAACACACAATTGATTAGGTCGTTTTGCTTATGGTGAGAAATCTACTTTCCATTCTCTATTTATGTTTATTATTATCGGTATCTTGCAAATCAAAGGAAGATACTTATCCTAATAATGTTCCAAAATCTTATACCGATGTCTCAACGGTTAAGGTCGAAAATTATATCAATAGGGTCTATATCGATTTGTTAGGTCGCGAACCTCTAGATGCGGAAGCTAGTAGAGATCTTAATCTTTTAAGGGATGGCGATTTATCCTATGAGTCTCGAAAAAATATGATTCGTCGCTTAATGACGGATTCTTCTTTTGTTGTCGGTGATTCTTCTTACAAGCAGGCTTACTATCAACGGTTATACGATTTAGCTAAAGCTAGATTGTTAGAGGGAGCCGCCGATGCTGATTTTTACCAACAAATAGGTATTTCTGAATTTGGGCTTAAAGTCTCTCGTTTGAATGGCGATTCTATTGGCGTTTATTCGGCTATGGCAACAATAGATAGATGCAAAAACGTTATTAAGTCAAGGCGTGAATATCAATTTGGTTTGATTAGTTTAGGGGAAATGTATGCCCGAATGCTCTATAACCCTATTTATGATGTTATCAATATGAACTCGCTTAATTTTGTTAATGCTTCTTTCGACGATTTGTTTTTTCGTTTTCCTACGCGCGATGAATTTGATATTGCTTATAACATAATCGAAAAAGGGAAGGGTGGTGCCTTATTTGGAATGTATGCTTCTACTAAACCCGATTATTGCCAAATGCTGGTGTCCTCTCGCGAATTCTACGAGGGCATGGTTAAATGGGCTTATTTAACACTCGTTGGTAGAGAACCAACAACTCAAGAATCTTATAATTTAGTTCAAGTTTATTTTTTAAACCAAGATTTTCAAGAAGTACAAACTAATATTTTAGCAACCGATGAATATGCACATTTCTAAAATCTGGATTTTCGTTTCTATGTCTTTGGCTATTATAGCCTGTAAGAAAAATGAGGCTAAGTACCAAGTTGTACAAGTGCCTTCTAACGGCGATAATCTCAATAAGGATAAAAGTAAATCTAATATCGAGTTTCATAGTATTTTGTCTACCAATTTATTTCAAAAGCCTTCTTCTATAAATGAACTAACGCGCTTAGATAGGGTGATTCAAAGCTGTGGTGATAAGACACTAATCAATGAAGTTATAATCAGTAATTATATGAATAGCTCGGCAGTTAGATTGCCATCTCGAACTATGATGATTGATTCTACAGAACGTTTTGTTGAAGAAACGTATGTTCGTTTTTTTATTAGACGACCTACTCAAGCTGAAAGAACTTGGTTCATCAATTTTATTAACGCTAATAAATCTAACCCTAATTTTAGACCCGAACTTGTGTATACTGCTTTTGCAGCGTCCGATGAATACATGTTCTATTAAACACAAATAACATGAAAAGAAGACAATTTGTTAAACATACTGCCGCTCTTACTGCTGGTGGATTGGTTTTACCTTACATCATTCCTTCTGGTCGCTTATTTGCCCGAACCAATGTTCCCAAGGCAGATCATGTTGTGTTTGTAATGTTTGGTGGTGGTTTACGTCAACAAGATTCGATTTTACAACGTTACCTAGCCGATAGTCAAGGTTATAATATTGAAGGGAATATTCTTTATAATATGCTCGAAGGTGCTGCTCCTGCTTCTAAAATTGCTTATGGTACAACGCCTTCTGGTCAACCTAATGGAAGTCAACCTATACCAAAATTACTCTCTCAATCTTTACAATTGCAAGGCACTTTGTTTGCCGAAATGAGGGCAATTTCTGGTGGTCATTATGGAGGATGGAATTCTTTAATTACTGGTAGTAGAGTCGAAGGGCAAGGCTTAAAAGTGCGTCCAATTAACCCTACTGTTTTCGAATATGCACGCCGCTTTGGTGGTTATAAAGCAACAGATGTTTGGTTTATTGGAAATACAATTTCTAATTCTATTCCTTTATTAAATTCTAGTAAACACCCCGATTTTGGTCTCGAATATGGCGCTAATTTTTTTGCTCCAGGTATTACTTTTGGTGGTGATGGCTCGGCTACTTTAGCAAATGCAAAAATCTATCATCCGCAAGAGGAGTTAGAGCCAATGTATAAAATGAAAAATTTCCTCGATAATACTTTCAATATTAAAAAAGGGGAGATGCCTGGTGTTAAAAATACTGATGATGAAAGAACGAAAATTAAGGAGTTTATAAATAATACGTTTCAAAGACAAGCTGCTGGACAAATTCCTATGCCGCCTGTTTCTGGTGGCGATGGTCAAACAATTGGATATGCTGCCGAAGTGTTAAGGGTGTTTAAACCTAAATTATTGGTCGTTAATCTCAGTAATATAGATGGTTGTCATAGCAATTTTACAGGCTATCTTCAAGCTATGCATAGGGCCGATCATGCTATGGGTTTCTTATGGAATTATATTCAAACTCAAATCCCCGAAATGAGCGGAAAATCTATTATGCTCTATGTGCCTGAATGTGGTAGAAATTTACAACATAATCCTATTCAAGATGAAAATGATTGGTATGGTTACGATCATGGTGATTCTAATTCTTTGAGAGTTTTTGGTGGTATGGTTGGAATGAATGTGCCTTCTAATTTGATGATTGGAAGTGAATCTAATCCTATCGGTAAAGTGACAGATTTTAACTTAACTATTGCCGATATTTTAGGGTATAAAGATGAAGTGAAATCGGCTGGTTTAATTGATCCTGAAGCTAAAAGTTTATTTGATAGAATATGAGAAAAATTCTAACTATTTGCCTAGGACTTTTATTGGTTGTTGCTTGTAAGAAAAAGGGCAGTGATAATCCCTATGATGATTGGAAAGATGGATCTAAAAATCCAGTTGTAGTTGATAAACCAATTGACCCTAAAACCAGAGAGGGATTACATAAAAATATTTTTAAACCTACTTGTTCTAATAGTGGTTGTCATGATGGGAATTTCGAACCTGATTTCCGAACGATTGAAAGTTCTTATAATTCTTTAATCAATAGAATGAGCACAAATACCGACCCAAATAATCCTCAATTTTCGCGTCGTGTTGTGCCTAGTAATGCTGGAAATAGCATGATTTTGCATAGAA
The DNA here is from genome assembly GCA_020848595.1 of Bacteroidia bacterium. Taxonomy (GTDB): domain Bacteria; phylum Bacteroidota; class Bacteroidia; order NS11-12g; family UBA955; genus JABMMZ01. The sequence continues at coordinate 4,826 of JADLHV010000076.1, read as the reverse complement.
TTAAAGAGTTTATTCCAGGCTCTCAAGGTAAAATGCCGCTATCGGTAGATCCTGAAAGTGATTGGAATGCTAAAAAGGATCTGTATATTCAAGATATTACAGACTGGATAAATAATGGAGCTAAAGATCAATTTGGAAATAGTCCTGAAGCTTTAGATTTTACACCTCAATTAGGGGGCTTAATCGTTTTTGCTGATGGAGCTCCTACTCCTTTGCCTCACACTGGTTACAATCCTGTTACAGTGCCCGCAGGTGTCTCTACTATAAAAATTATGGTGGCTTATCTCGATGATAAAACTGCAGTAAAGAATTTTGGTTTAAGTACGATTAATTTTACTCTTAATCCTTATCAATATGATTCTACTACAATGAATCTAATCACCGAAACTTCGCCTTATAATACTACTGGTGTTAGTGGAGAAAATATTGATTATTGGCACTCTATTACAGTGAATGTCGCCGATATTGGTCTCTCTGGTGATGTGCTCTGGATACGAACTGAAACAACCGATAATGTTAATGACCCAGTTTTTATTCCTTCTAGTAATGCCCCTTTTAATTTTAAAAAATATTTCGCCATTAGATTGAATTAATATGAAAAGTTCAAAGGTTTATATATTCATTCTAATGGTAACTGCCTTGTCTTGTAGTAAAGATAGTAAAACGGGATCGGCGCCAAGTATACAAATAGTTAGTGTTAGTGCTACCGAATTAAAAGAGTTTAAAGATAGTTTAACGATAATTATTAGTTATCAAGATGCGGATGGTGATATTGGTCAAGACAATCCAGATATTAACGATTTAAAAATTAAAGATAGACGATTAGCAGAAGCGGATTATTATTTTGTTCAACCTTTAGCTCCTCCAGGCTCTGGAATAAATATCAATGGTCAAATAGCAGTGCAATTGAAAAATACATTCTTATTGGGATCGGGCGCTAATGAAATAACTAGATTTGATATTCAACTTAAAGATAAGGCTGGTCATTGGAGTAATACCATTAATACACCTGAAATTACTATTACGAAATGAAGTGTTTCTGTGCAAAATTTAAGTTAACTCTGTTGACTATTTTCATTTTGGGAATAGTGCAGAATGCTTTTGCACAGACAACCTATAAGATGGGTAATGCTAAGGTATATGCTTGTAAAGGGAAATTGACTGATAGTGAAGGCAACCTGTCATCGCCTAAAAAATATGCCAATAACGAAAATTATAAATTCACTGTTTGTGTTAAAGGGGCAAGTACTATAACGGTTAAATTTAATGGGGCTTTTTGTTCCGAAAGTGTATCTGATTTTTTAAAGGTTTATAAAGGTGCAGATACAACTGGTACGCTCATTAGAACTTATACTGGTACAATAAATTCGCCTATTTCTATTACTACTTCTGATACGTGTATCACTTTTTATTTTCACTCAGATGCTAATATTGTTTGCGATGGATGGGATTTAGATTGGGAAGCTAAAATTACTTCTGTGCCTCAACCTAAATTTACTGCTATTGCTGACCCTGATTGTAATACGAATAAAATTAGAGTGACTTTAGACCAGAAGTTTAATTGTGATTCTGTAAAAGCTTCGAATTTTAAATTAACTGGAACTCTGTCAACTGCAGTATCTTCGGTGACTGCCATTAATTGTGATTCTAAAAATGAAACCAATACTTTTGATGTAACGTTTGCTTCTGGTTTAAATAAAAGTGGTAATTATTTACTCGACTTTACTTCTTCTTTCAAAGATGCTTGCGATAGTGTTTGGACGATTAATGCCAAGTTGAATTTTAAAATAAGTAATTGTCCAATTTTAGTCGATTTGAAATCGAATAAATATCTTATTTGTAAGGGTAGTTGTGCTAATCTTACCGCAACTGTAACAGGTGGAAATAGTACGAATTATTCATATACTTGGCTTTCGGGTAGCTTAACTGGTGCACCGCCTAAAACGGTTTGTCCTCTTGTTGATACACGCTATATTTTGCAAGTAAATGATGGTGTTTCGGTGCCAGGTTTAGACACGGTCGATATTCAAGTCGCTGACCCGCCTGTAGCACAAAATGATACCACTGTTTGTCAATCTAATTCGCCCTTTAATTTAAGTGCTAGTCCTGCCGGTGGTACTTGGTCTGGTAATGGCATTATCGATGCTAATTTAGGTACGTTTAGTCCAAGTGCAGCAGGAGCAGGTATTGCAACAGTCTATTACACTATCGGTTCGTGCTCCGACTCAGTTAAAATTAATGTTAGAGCAATTAACGCCGGTAGTCCTAATGCTGCTTGTCCTGGTTCTTCGCCTTTTATGGTAACTAATTTTTCGCCAGTAGGAGGTACTTGGTCGGGTCCAAATATTACTTCTGCTGGATTAATTACTCCACCTAGCACATCGGGGTCTTTTGTTGTAACTTATACATGGAATGGCTGTACTAGTAATAAAACTATCAATATCGATGGAATAATATTACCTAATCACTTCGATACTATTTGTAAATCAAAAACAGCTGATACATTAAAGTTTTCGCCTAAAGGTGGTACTTGGAGTGGACCTAATATTACTAATTCGCGTTTGGGTATAAATAATCCAAATTTGGCCGGAGCAGGCAATAAACAATATATCTATACAATTAATGGATGTAAAGACACTTTAAAAAGAACCATTCAAGATGTAGACGCACGATGGGACGAAATAGCATGTCCAGATGCGGGTCAAAGAGTATTACCTGCTGGTTTGCCTTCTGGTGGTCTTTGGTCTGGTAAAGGAATTGTTGACCCAATTGCAGGGATATTTGATGCAGATTCGTTTCAAGTGCCGGGTAAAGTAACGTATGCTGCTTCAACTTTGATTTACACGGCTCCAAATGGTTGTACCGATTCTAAGATTATGTATTTAAGATACACTAATTTATTTAAGGATATGGTTAAAAATTGTGTTAGTGATACTGCCTATTTTATGCGCTATCAATATTTACTCAACGATCCATGGAACTTACTTTTCACTGGTAGTTCTGGTATTGTTGGTACTACGGTCTATAATCAGAAATTTAATCCAGCTCTTGCCGGACGAGGTACATATAATCAAATTATTGCCGACGGAAATGGCTGTAAGGATACAATGATTATTTATGTGTATCCTCGAGCTAATATCCAAAAAGATACGAGTGCATGTATAGCAGATAATGCCTTTACTTTATTTAATGGAGCGGGCGCTGGGGTGTTTAGTGGAAAAGGAATCATTCATTCTTCTGGGGTTTTTAATCCAGCAACTGCCGGTGTTGGAACCCATAAAATTTACTTTAATCAAGCAGGAAAATGTACCGATACGGTTATAATTAAAGTCAATCCATTGCCAGTAGCCAAGTTAAATGGATTGATTGCAAATTATTGCTTGAGAGATACTGCAATACCCTTAACATTATCGCCCAAAGGTGGTGTTTTAACAGGCGTGGGTATAGTAGATACAGTTTTTAATCCCAAATGGGCAGGTACAGGCAATCATACCATAACCTATAAAGTCGGAACAGGAAAATGTGTTCATCAAACAAGTTTTAACTTAGATATAGCAGATACTTTAAGGATGTCTCTAACTATAAGTAAAGATACCATTTGTATAGGAACACCAATAACATTAAGTACATTAATAAATGGCGGTTCGGGAACTTATAATATTAAGTGGAGTTCTGGCGAATACAATGTTCAAAATGTCTATACTTTCCCAAAAAAATCGACCAATTATAGAGTCGTATTAAAAGATGGATGCAGCGATTCAATTGTTAGAATTGCGCAATTATATGTGCATCCGCAATTGTATGGAAGTGTTACAACGAGTGCAATAAACTGTTATGGTAATAAAGGTACAGCCAATTTAACCATGAATGCCCCAGGTTCTTATACGTATGTATGGAATACTATTCCACAGCAGACTACAGCTTCTATATCGGCAAATGTTGGAACCACGTATAAAGTGAAAGTCACGAATACCCAAACAGGTTGTACATATGATACGTTTGCCACCATTCCGGGCTATCCGCGTATTCGAGCATATTTTGCAATTTCACCATCGGGCCAATGTATATATAGCAACAATCCAACGATACAAATTATTAATTTAAGTGAAGGAGGCACAAATGGAATTTGGACGTATGGCGATGGTACCCAGCAGGCATACGACCCTAATATCAATCCGGGACATACTTATCCAGGAGATTCCGATCAATATACCATTCGATTAATTATAAGTAACGATGGAGGATGTACAGATAGTTTCAAACTCAATGTTTGTGTTTTGGATACAGTAGCCTTATTTATACCGAATGCATTTTCACCCAACGACGATGGCAGTAATGATGTCTTTAAGATCGAGTCAGGTTCAGTAACAAAAGCCAACATTCAAATATATAATAGGTGGGGAGAGAAAGTCTTTGAAACCGACGACCCAAAACAGGGATGGGATGGGCGATATGGCGGTAATTATTGTCCGAACGATTACTATGTATACGTCATACGATACAAAGGAAAGAAAACACCTTGGCGTTACCAAAGAGGGTATTTTTATATAATAAGATAGAAGCACTAAAACTCTAATCTGATTTGAGATCCTAAACATCTATTTACGCTCACATTCAACCCGAGCACTGCAACAAGAATCTTTATATTCAAGCACTACACCTATTTGTACCGGGCGCCATTTCAGACTGCTGTTGTAAATTATATAATACCCAGAATGAGCACTAAAAACTCTATTCTCAATTTAGATCCAAAGCATCTATTTACGTAAACATTCAATTCGAGCACTACAACACGAATCATTAGAGTCTAGCACTACACATGTTTG
>JADLHV010000075.1 GCA_020848595.1 Bacteroidia bacterium | reverse complement strand
AGTTTAGCATCATAAGGATTAATATAGTCATAATGAAATTCAAGAGCAATTTTAGTAAGCTTCTTTTTAGCTAATGTATCTAATAGTTCTATCATGTTTCGTTCTGAAATAAACGTAGGTTCCTTGTATGTTAAATGAATTTCACTAAACTCAGGCATATCAACATACCACAATTCGTTTTTTTTGATAAAGGAAATTATATCCATACTTATTAATTAAGAATTCAAACCTCAGGAAACTAACACAGTACCAATTTTTATATAAATCCTATCAGCGTTATAATTATTCTCCATAGCCATGTAGACATAATTAGGAAACCAAACACTGGAATCCCATTCCCGACCTAGCACTGAAACACATTTATACCTTACTCCTTCTCTAATAATCAGAACATCATATGGGTGTGTGGGTTTATAATGGAATTCAAGATTTAAGTAGGTAAACACACCTGATGACAGTTCATCTAAAATCTCAACAAAGCCTCTTTCTACGATAATTAATGGGGCATAACCAATAATATCCATATTTAAGTATTCAGGCTTATCTAAATGCCATAATCCGTTTCTATTGATGAAGGGAATCAAATCCATAATACTCTTGCATTGAATTTTTAATACTTAAAATGGTCTCATTCGAAAAAGATGTTTCTACAGGTAAATTAAGATAAATGAAGAAAACACAAATCATTTCTTTGAATGGCTTTGCATCACAGTAAAATTGACCTAATACTGTAATTATCTGATCATCGATTTTTTCACTGCCTAAAATATATTCGAATCCAAAATCAATCATTTTAGCTCCAAATTCACGATACTTCCAACACCATTTTAAAATAGCAAATTCGTCCTTAAAATCAATTTGTGTCAGTTCTGCAATAGCTGTCTTAGCAATAGGAATTTCCTTTTCATATTTTATGAAATTCTGGACTCTTAAATAAGACTCCATTAATTCCATTTCCACATGGAAATCGTTCGTCTCTATATCATCGATAATATTGAATTTATTTTCTCTTAACCAATAATGAATTTCTTCTATAGAAAGGATATTTTCTTTAGGACCAAAATCATGCTGCATATAACTGTCTAATTAATTTATATCTAATTGCTCTAATAACCATTTCAAGATTTCTACATTTTTTATTTTTTTGCTCGCCTTAAACAGACTATGGTAGGTTTCGGCACAATAATACTTTTTCAATAACCCAGATTTACTTTCATTATCAAGTCTAGAGTAGGCAATTCCCCAGATCATCGTTTTCATCTTGAATAGTTCAATTTGATTGTAGAATTCTTGAGACATTTTGTTGAAATCTGGGATATGCTGAAAAAGGTCTGAATTCATGTCAATTGGATAAGCGTAAGGCCTCCGAATTAATTTTAACTCAGGACTATCTAAATCAACTCTTCCTTCCCTTATTTCTCCAGTCTCAACATCATTATATTTAATCCTAGGTAAAATATCACCTAGCTCTCTCTCCATAATTTGATTGGCATAGGTATCATCCTTATAGCTTTGAATTGCTTGTCTGTCTAATTGGTTCATGTTTTCAAAATCATCTAATAATTGCTGGCTACTTACTTCGAATGTTGGCTCTTCATCTATAATCCAGCTAATTAATTCTGCACGCCTCGTTACAAAGCTTATGTTATTAAAGTTTTCTCTAGCCCACTTACTTATAATAGTTGATTTTATCGGGTATCTTAATATACGGTTTAGTATATGTGGTGATTTATCTGCATTAATGCAAAGCCAATCTTCTTCAACAGCTGTTAATCCGACATTTATTAATAAGTTATTACTGTATTTTCTTGCTTCCTCTAATTGTTTACTACTTATATGCGAAGGATGATCAAATATGTTCGTAAACAACTCAAATAATTGCTTTCTAATATCAAGTGATAAGGTATTGGTAAACTCAAAAGATCGACTATGAGGACTTGTTTGTTTTTCGGGATCCTTTGTATTTAGATATTCTCTTAATTTAATTAAAATCACTAGACGGTTAATTCGTTTATTTGATTTCCATAAAGTATTAATCAGGCATAAAATATTTTGAAATACAGCAGGGTTAAATTGGTAAGAACCTAGATAGTGCTTTACCTTCAAAAAGTCGGCATAGGTTATAATTAGGTCATTCGTCGGGTATAAATTCTCCAATTTTATAATTGCATTTTGCAATTCTATTTTTTTACTAACCAAACTATTATACATGCTTTTTTCTTTTGAAACTGCTTAATCAGAAAAATTGACCTCTTCAAAGAGTTGCTTTTCCATATTACATTTCATGCGGATGGTTTCAAAAGCACCAAAGCGATTATGTGCAATACGCAGATGGGCTTCACCAAAGGCAGAGGCGATTGGCTCTGAGCTGTTAAATTGTTTCATAAAGTCATCGGACTCATCATCATTGTCGTCTGGATCTACGTTATCTGAATTATCTATATCGGTATAATATTCTGGTCGCAGTAAAAACATCACAACGTCAATTTCACCAATAAAAATATTTTTCTCTCTCAGATGCCGAACATTGGGCAATTGAAATTCTTCCCCTGAGTCTATATTAACTTCGGTGGTAATTAGGATTGGAACAGAGAAGTCGATGGCTATTTGTTTTAATTGTTCCATCAACAAAATAGAACCTGTAACAGGATCAACAGCTTCGGGCAGGGTAATACGATCTAAATTATCAATCATAATAAAACCTGGTTTCTGCTCCATACTTTCTATTTGTGCTCTCAATCCAGGAATTGTACAGATGGGATGATCCTCAATCAATAAGTTATTAGAGAGGTCCTTTAGTTCATCCATTTTAACATATATGTTTTCTAATACTTCAGGATCAGTAATTTGATCAAATATTTTACTCATTTCGGTGGATGAATAAAGGCTGATTATTCTTTTAACCAGCTCAAAGCCGCTTATATCTGGGCTAACCATTAGTACTTTAATTGGATTTGTTTTATTAACCAACAAATGCATCATGATATTCAATAGAAATGCCGTTTTCCCAGTGCAGGGTTTAGATCCCAATAAATAAAGATGCTTGGGTTTAAATCCGTTAATTGCACGATCAAGATTGGGGAACCCAGATGAAATAGCATTATTATCCTTATCTATATGTTGTAGGTTGATAAGGTGATCCATTTGTTTTTCTAATAGCTGTTTAAGAGACTGCATAGTGGTATATT
>JADLHV010000074.1 GCA_020848595.1 Bacteroidia bacterium | reverse complement strand
TGGTAAAAAATTATTCATAGGATCTTCCGCACAAATCCTCAACTCGAGCGCATGACCATTGATAGATAAATCCTCTTGTTTAAAACTCAATGGATGACCTTCTGCCACACGAATCTGTTCCTTTACTAAATCGAGACCCGTAATTAATTCTGTGACTGGGTGTTCTACCTGCAAACGAGTATTCATCTCGAGGAAGTAAAAATTTAGTTTTTCATCCAATAAAAATTCAACAGTACCGGCACCAGAGTATTTTGCTGCTTTAGCAACATTAACAGCAGCTTCACCCATTTGCTTTCTTAATTCAGGTGTTAAAACCTTACTAGGCGCTTCTTCTACCAGTTTTTGGTGACGTCTTTGAATACTACAATCTCTTTCAAATAAATAAACCACATTACCATGATTATCCGCCATTAATTGAATTTCGATATGCCTTGGAGCTGCAACATATTTTTCTATAAATACAGCATCATCACCAAAAGCACTTAAAGCTTCACTTTGAGCCATACTCATTTGCGATTCAAATTCGTCAACAGAGTTTACTATCCTCATACCTTTACCACCACCACCAGCGCTTGCTTTTATTAATATAGGAAAGCCAATTTTCTCTGCTACAATTTTTGCTTCTTCAACATCGGTAATAGCCTCTTTTAATCCAGGCACTAAAGGCACTCCAAATTTTTCAACAGCTTGTTTACTTGCAATTTTACTTCCCATTAGGTCCATACTTTCGGCACTTGGACCAATAAAAATGATACCCGATTCGGCTAATTTTGTAGCAAACTCAGAGCGTTCACTTAAAAATCCATAACCTGGATGTACAGCATCTACACCGTGTTCTTTACAGATTTCAATAATCTTATCAGCTAATAAATAGCTTTCCCTAGAAGGAGGTGGACCTAATCTATAGGCTTCATCAGCATAACGAACATGCAAAGCATTCCTGTCGGCGTCGCTATAAACAGCCACCGTCTTTATACCTAACTCTCGGCAAGTACGCATAACTCTTATGGCTATTTCGCCCCGATTAGCAATTAAAACTTTAGTAATTTTCTTCATGTAACAAAGGCAAAATTAATGAATTTGAACAATAACCGAACAATAAAAGTAGGGTATCTTAAAGTTCATAGTCAATAATAATTCGACAAACCTTGCAGCTCATATAAAGACAGACCTGAAACTTGAAACTAAAAAAACCTTATTGCAACGCTTTATTTAATAGATTCAAGAACTCACTTTGAGGAATTTCTTTTGCGCCAAATTGCAATAAATGTTCGTTAATAAACTGGCAATCTACAACTTGAATTTTCATATCGCAGACCCATTCCATTAAATATACTAGTGCAATTTTACTAGCATTAGACACAGTGTGAAACATACTTTCGCCAAAGAAAATTTTCCCCATAACAACACCATATAAACCACCAACCATTTTACCATCCAACCAGGCTTCGAAACTCAATCCGTATCCCATTTTATTTAATCCGCAGTATACTTCAATAATTTCATCCGAAATCCAGGTTTCTTCGCGCAAAGAACAGAGCGTAACGCATTGTTTAAAATCGCCATTTATCTTTAATTCAAAAGGCTGTTTATTATAAAGGCGTCTTAAATTTTTAGGAATATGGAACTCAAGAGGAAGAATCACCCCTCGATATTCTGGTTCGTACCAAAAAATGGCGTTATCTTCATCTGGATCCGCCATAGGGAATATACCTTGAGTATAGCCGTGTAAGACCTGATGAGCGGTGATCATCGTTTAAGGCAACATTTCGACGTAACTCAATTCTTTAAAAGCAGCAACTCTTTCTTGTAAAAGGTTTTCGTCAATATTAACAATATTATCTGTTCCAAATTTTTCTACACAAAAACTAGCTAAAGCACTTCCATAAATAATAGCACGTTTCATATTTTCGAAACTAATATCATCCGTTTTAGCTAACCAACCGATAAATCCACCAGCAAAAGTATCGCCAGCACCTGTTGGATCAAAAACATCTTCTAACAACATAGCAGGAGCAAAAAACACCTTATCGTTATAAAATAATAAAGCACCGTGTTCGCCTTTTTTAATAATCAAATATTTAGGCCCCATTTCTCTAATCTTTCGAGAAGCTTTTATTAAACTGTATTCACCAGACAATTGTCTTGCTTCTTCGTCATTAATAGTAAGCACATCCACCATTTTTAAAGTTTCCTTTAAATCGTCCATGGCTACATCCATCCAAAAATTCATAGTATCCATAGCTATTAGTTTAGGGCGCTTACTCAACCTCGAAATTAGAGTACTTTGAACCTTAGGCGCCAAATTACCTAGCATTAAATAATCTGGAGCATCTAAACCAGACGGCACTATGGGGTCAAAATCGGCTAATACATTGAGTTCAGTTATTAAAGTCTCGCGACTATTCATGTCATTGAAATAGCGACCACTCCAAAAGAAAGACTTCTCGCCTTCTTTAACTTGTAAACCGGAGGTATCGATGCCCCTTGACTTTAGAAAATCTATATAAGTTTGCGGAAAATCGTCTCCTACAACCGCTATCAATCCTACACTTCCAGTAAAATAAGAAGCCGCTAAACTCACATACGTAGCAGCTCCCCCAATAATCTTATCCGTTTTACCAAACGGTGTTTCGATAGCGTCGAACGCCACTGTGCCTGTTACCAATAAACTCATAATTGGGTGCAAAAATCCAATTAATTTATCATTTATGAAAATATATTACTCGAAATGTCAAATATTCGTAAAATAAATCCTGTTCATCAACAAAAATTGTCGTTTTATCCCCTGCATAACAATTTTTACAACATACTTCAGTTAATTGCATAACATGACGACTTTGAAATCCAAAATTACAGAAGTACGAGAGTTTTATTCGAATGGCGACCACCATTTAGGTTTAAGACGCATGATAGATTGCGTGTTAGATACTGGGAATCCTGTTTATTACAAACAAATGATCGAAATATTAGAAACGTGTAAAGACGATTCGCTCGTTATTTCGAATGCCCCATCTACTAAAAGCTTGCTCGATACCATTGATGCCTTAGAAATTAACTCTAATATTAAACAAGATGAAACACTCTTTAAAGTTAATGACCTGCAGAAGCAATATGCTAATGGGAATTTTAAAATGGGACCCGTTAGTTTCGAATTAAAATACAAGCAAGTTATTGGACTGGTTGGTGAAAATGGAAATGGTAAAACTACCCTACTTAGGTTACTTTGTAAAGATCTTGAGCCCGATAATGGAACAATTGAGTATAGTATCGAAAAATCAAATCCTTCATTATATGAACTAAGATCGAAACTGATATATATCCCACAACGGGCTCCAAAATGGTTTGGCTCGCTTATGGATAACTTAAATTTTACCCTTTCGATGCATGGCGTTTTTAATGAAGAAAATCGACTGCTGAGTGAAATGATTATTGCTAGACTTGGATTGCGACCATACAAACACTTAAATTGGAATCGCATTTCATCAGGCTATAGAACCCGATTCGAATTAGCAAAAGCCTTGCTTCGAAAACCCGAAATCCTACTTCTAGATGAACCACTTTCAAATCTTGATATTATCTCTCAGCAAACTATCTTACAGGACTTGAAAAACCTAAGCGGCTCTATTATTAATCCATTTGGAATTATTTTGAGTTCGCAACAATTATATGAAGTTGAAAAAATCTCTGATATGGTTATTTTCCTTAAAAATGGTGAACCTCAATATCAAAACAATACCATTAAAGTCAATGAAGATGAATTAGAAATTATTTATGAAATGGAAACCGATGCAAGTAGAGATGCTATTAATGAAGTTTTTGTTTCCACAGGACTTAAAGCTATCCAATACAACGGAGGCGTTTATGTCTTACATTTTAATTCAGGCACAAGTTCTAAAACTATATTTAACGCTATTGCACAAAAAGATTTACAAGTGCGATATATCCGAAACATAAGTCAATCATCTAGACGTTTTTTCATTCATTAAACTATGTTCAAAAAAATCAACCATTATCTACTTCTTAATAAACCACAATTATGGAATATTCGTTTAATTCCAATGCTTTCTATTGCATTGGTCTTGCATCTTGTTTATTTTATTCTTGGTTATGGCAGTATATATTCTATTCAATATTTTCACGAACATTATAATTACGGCCAATACTCCTATAAAAATGAAGAAATTATACATTTTAGCTTTGGTTTATTACTTTTCATTATCATCATAGTTTGGCTATTTAGATACCTGCGCAACAATCCTTTTAAAAGTTTGTACCCCCTAACGAAAGCTTATTTGATTAAAGAATTTTTATTAATCTTTTTGATTCTATTTTCGTTAATAACCATTTTTCACACTTATTACTATGGTAAATTACTTAAGCAAAGATCACTTTCTCATCATTTAGATCTAGTACAGCAGTCGGATATATTAAATATTGCATTTGCATTTTTGCCATTTGAAAAAAGTGAATTTGAAAAAACTCAAAGTTGCGAAAATCAAGAAAAGACAGCGCTTGAGTTAGAAAAAATGAACAAAGCGAATCCCTGCGATTACAATAATAATTCAGCAGCAACTCAACTTTATATAGACACTTATAGTTATACCTATTATTGTCAAAAGAAATTTAATCAAGGACAACAATCTTCGTCAGAAATCAACAGCACGATTAGAAGATGGTTGAAGCATAGACAAGTTGATTCAATAGAGCAAGTGCTTTTAAAAGCTTGTAAAATAGCCGATACTTATAAAATAAAATACAATTTAAACATTAAAACCCTTGTTAATTATTGCTTTCAAGATAGTATAAATTACTCCGTCAATAGATTTATATCAAACTCGTATGAAGAACAAACAGATTATTCGAGTAATTATGCTGAAGAAGCTCCGGAACTCACGCAGGCCATAGACGAACAATTGGGCTTTGGGTTTTATGAATTGAATTATGCTTTGTCGGATGTAGAGAAAGTTAGAGAAACAAACTTTTTCAATGTGACTATTATATGGGTATTTTTCTATGCAAGTTTAGGCTTCACTATCATACTTTCTCTCTTCAGATTTTTGAGATTTAAACCCTGGATAAGTGGTATAATTGGCGTAGGCGTAGTTATATTTATTGGTGTTATTATAGCCATATCAATAAGTTCGAATATAGCAACCAGCAATATCTATGTTTTATTCACGCTAACATGCTTTTTTGTCTCTTGGAATATCATTAATAGAAAAGGCAGTAAAATGATTTCTGCAATTAGTTTAATCTGGTTTTCGTTATTCGCTTCGGTGTTAATTCCTGTGGTATTTTTAAATATCTACGACCTTACCCGAGAAATATCGTATTGTAGAAATGGTATATTCGTTATAGAGCATAAAGCAGAACCT
>JADLHV010000073.1 GCA_020848595.1 Bacteroidia bacterium | reverse complement strand
TTCAATTATTAGATTGAAGTATGTCTGGGAAATGAAAGTTGAATCTCTCAATAGAGGTACAACCAATTTATTTCATACTAAAACATGGAAAGCAAATCGTGTTACAAAAATGATATCAGATAAAATAATTTACAAGTATGATTATATGTATTATAAGGATGTTCATACTGGTAAATACTTTATCGACTCAATCAATGCGGAATGCTTTAATTCAGGGTATCAAATCGAAACTAATCGTAACTTACTTTTAAACATAAAATTTAATGTTAGTAATAACGGAATTGAGAAGGAAAAATGAATCTATGAAAAAGCTCAGCATCTTATTTTGTTTATTTGTCTCTTTACTTTCTGCCAAGGCACAAGAATTTAAAGCAGTTAAAATTTCTGGTAAAGCCATTAATTTTAATAATTCGGTTGAAGTGGAAGACTTGACTGAGTTTAAGGACATTAGCTTATCCTCTAACGAACGAATTTTCGTTCCTGACTCAAATAAAAACTTTTCAATTCAATTTAAAATAGCAATACCTGGTTATTATCGTATAGGTCGAAATATTATATATATATCGCCTGGTGATGATATTAACGCTACCATTGATCGTATAAATCCAACTAAATCTATTTTTAGTGGTTCTCGTCAAATTGAAAATACTTATTTGAAGCTTACACCTTATCCGAAGCAGGGATCTTTTTTAGATGGCGAAACGGGTATCCAATCGTCTATCGCAAAAACAATTGATTATATTCTCACTAAAAGTAAAGAGAGAAGCCAGCAATTGGATAGTATTAGACGAATGGTTTCGCCTGATTTTTACCGATTAGAATCGGTTAGAATTAAAGCGGATATTATCAATAGCTTTATGAATATACCTATTTATTATAGTTGGGTTCATAAAACTTCAACAGATAGTGCTTTAATGATTCAGCAACAAAGAGATTCTTTGACTAAGCCGATTATTGCAAAACTTTCGAAGGGGTTAGTTAATCCCCTTCATTTGAAATTAGTGGTTTACCGTGATGTATTAAACACAATCCTCCAAAATCAACCTTCAACTTTTTCGATACCACAGAAAATTAATGATTGGTTTAAGGCAAGTGCTATTAAACAGAAAGCCATTACTTTGGATAATAAAAATGACTTAATTGCCTTATATAAAGGAATCGATTCAATTAATACTGATGTGTATAAAAATGCAATTGCATCTACCATAGCTCAGTTAACTCAACTCAATCAGGGAGACCCAGCAATTGATATTTTATTTACAAATACGGATAATCAAACAATTCCACTTTCCAACTTTAAAAACAAAGTAATTTACTTAGAGTTTTGGGCAACTTGGTGTGGGCCGTGTTTAGCCGATAAACCAAAAATGGAATTATTAAAACAACAATTTAAAAATGATGATTCTATAATATTTTTATCCGTTTCCATTGATGACAACCTTGATGCATGGAAAAAGTATTTGATTAAGCAGGGTGTATCCAAAGATGAGTTTATTGTTGACCGAAACAAACTTTCTAATTACAACTTACTTACTGTGCCAAGGATGATTTTAATTAATAAAGACTTTACTATTGAACAATTGTATGCACCAGGTCCTGGTAATAAGCAACTCATTCCTTTGTTGACTAAAATGAGACTAAAACCATAGTTTTAATACATAAACCCAAATAGCCATAACGGTATTTTGGTTCCAATTCCTATTTCAATTTCATCTGCTACAATGATGTGTTTTTCAGTTGCTTTCACTTGTTTAGCCGTTTTATTTTTTCCGCCTACTTCTATATGATAGCCTTCTGTCAAGAAATCACCTTCTTTAGGCGCAGATACAACCAAACCAGCATTTTGCAATTGATTAAAGAGAAATGTCTCCCTTAAATTACCTATATCTGGGGAACTGGTTAATGCGTATGATAGATTCGTATTCTCTAAATAGATTTTTTCCGGTTTTTGCAAAGTTGAAATTCCTTTCCCCGAGGCTTGTAAGGTGTTGATTATTCTTGCCTGTGTTAGCTGAGATATATAAGTATAAAGACTGTCTCTACTTATGTCTAATTTTTGCGCTAATGCACTAATATTTGGTTTGAATGGAACCGACTCTGCAATTACAGCAATTAATTTTTTCACTTTTAGCGCAGTGCCTGGTCCATAAGATGCAATAAATGCTAAATCTGTTTCAATTACTGCATTGATGATTTGATTCAGCTTTATAGGATATTCTTTTTCACCTTCCGCTGTAATGGGCAAATAACCATACTGTAAATATTTTTTGAATAGCGGGAGGGGGTGTAGGTCTTCTGTTATTTTAGCTGCTATTTGGTGATGATTTTTTAGTAAGTCTTTAAACGAATAAGCTTTTAATTTTTGTTGTGTTGAAAATTCTATGAACTCTCTAAATGATAATCCTGCTAAGCTATAGTGAATCACTCTTCTGCTTAAATCGGCTTCTCCTCTATATATATCTAGTGCACTTGAGGCGGAGAATATTATTTTTAAATCGGCAAACCCATCGTAAATATTTTTTAATTCTCTTGACCAATTCGGATACTTATGAACTTCGTCAATTATTAAAATACGCCCTCCCAATTTATACCAATCTTCTGCAGTTTCTAGTAAAGAGTGATTATAAAACCATGTATGATCTGCTGTTACATACAGCGCATTTGCTGGTTGTTTTAAATCAAATTTTAAATATTGTAGTAATAAGGTTGTTTTGCCAGAACCCCTTGGGCCTTTAATACCAATCATTCGTTGGTTCCAATTAATATTGGCATGTAGGTACCTGCGAAAATTATTGTGAATGCCTTTTAATAAGCCAGCCTGAAAACTAAATAGGGTTTCCATAAATGTCGTTTATATTCGACAAATATACTATTAAAATGTCGAATATAAACGACAAAAATTAATTAAACTTCAATTTTTTCACCAATTCTTTAAAATAATCTGGCCCCCAAATCTTAAGACCTGTATCGTCTGGTATAAAGCGAATAATGTCTTCCTTTATGGCTTCAAATGAAACCGTGTTGATTTTTGATATCAGCAGTTCTTTAATTTCTTTTTCTGTAATACTTGGGTTTCCCCAATCTCCTGAATCATTCGCTCTTAATGCAAAATGTGAAAGATTTAATGGCACGCCTTTTTTAATATACCATTCTAAATCGTACCAGTCTCTTCCTTTCACTCTTTGCTTCCATTGTCTAAACAATAATGCGTGCATTTTTCCTGCAAATAAATGCGGAAGGGTAAAGCATTTTACGTAAAATGAATAAGGACGTAAAAGAAGTTTTTCTTCTGTTTCAAATCCTAAGGGTGGGTTAGTGTCAACTTCAATTTTGATTTTAATTCTTGGCGATAGGTCTAAACCAAGTTGAGGAATCATTTTTTCAAGTACTAGTTCTTTCCAAATGGTTTCTGTTTTTAAAAATGCGGAGTCATTATTGGTAGCCTTTGTTTTTATTTTTTCCTGCACACTTATTTTCATGCCTACTGCTTCGAATTCCTGTAACATTCCTTCAAAATATGGCTCCAAGGAAAAAGATGGGTTTATTGCTAATAATGAAAAATCTAAGTCTTCAGAATATCGATCTAATCCTTGAAAAATTCTTAAAGCTGTACCGCCATAAAATGCAGCTTTCTCAAAAAAACCACTGCGGTTTAATCCCGCCAAAGCAACATCTTGCATTATCTCGCGTAATGCAGATTCAGCTTCGATTCTGTTTTTAGGTTGGTATTGTTCTAGCCACTCTTTAATCATAATTGTTCGATCATTTTTATTAGTATAGCTAAACTGCTTTGCTTAGGTGAGTCAACTATCCAGCTTTTCATCATTGCTAAGTTTAATTTTTTTAGAAGGGTTTCTTCCATTCTATAATCTTCTATCAGTAATTCTCTTGCTTGGCTTGTACTCCTAATTACAATGCCTGAACTCATGATGATTTTATCGAACAATGCTTTTTCAGGGGATGCAATCATTACCATTTGTTTAGCACTTAGCGCGATGCTTTGAATGCCAAATGTATAATAAGGTGCTTTGGCATGTAAATAATTAAAACGCCCTATTGCTGTTTTAAATATTTTGGTTGGCTTTAGGGTAATAGAACTGATTTCATACACTCGTTCTGGAATCATTCCCCAATAAGACAAGGCCGATTCTAGTGAAATATAACTCGGCCCCCATAAATGATTCGCGATTAAGAATGGATCTGGTGGATTTAAATGACTATTGGGCCCAGGCATATATAGCCCTCTTTTAATTGAGGTCAATACATCTTG
>JADLHV010000072.1 GCA_020848595.1 Bacteroidia bacterium | reverse complement strand
GGTTCTATTTGTCAAAAATTATTCGTCCCTTGGAAGCTTTTAAAATTGAAGAGGGTGGATTCCCAGGTCCATTCTAATAATTATCTAGTACCGCCTGCCAAACAAGAGGGGGAATTCGAGCTTGGCAAGGGTAAATCTTTAACTACCACAAGGCTTTTTCCAGCGCAGAAAAAGCTTATTGAATTGTACGAACTGAAAGAACAACCCTTTCGGGCGATACCAAATAATTATATCTGTATTATACCATATTTCTAAAAAAGCAAGAACCCCTGTCGAAAGACAAGGGTTTGATTAGAGGTGATACTTAACCTATTAATTTTAAAATATCTTCTTGGGTTAAGTATTCTGGCGGTTTGAATTCAGGGGATTTTATGAAAACAAACTTAGATAGCCTTTGGACAATGTTATCTGGCTCAACGTGCAATAATAGGATTGTCCTAAATTGCTTTAATTGGTTTTCCTGGTCTTCCGTCATTGTTTTGCCTAGTAAGCTGATTGTATAGGGAAAATCAAGCTTGGCAAATCTTAGAACATCAAACGGATTAGTAACCAAGATCGGAAACTTTACATCTTTGCAATTATGAATATTGTAGATAGTCCTGCGATAATTCTTGGGAAATAACCAGCTTCCGTCTTTATGGTTATACGCAACGTAGCCGGAATGCTTATCCTGCTCATCGTAGGTTTTAAAACAAATCTTTCCAGCAAAGATAGATTTTTGTTTTACCATTCCTACTTCATACTTTTTGCAAAGTTCTTCTGAAAAACCATGTTCGTGCAACCAAGGGTCATAAGCCAAAATAAGATTGGGAATTTCTCTTTTTGGCTCTTTTGGTTTGGTTAGGAATTGGGCTTTTATCATTGAGGCTGCTGTCCGTAAGTCAACTCCTTGCGTATTAGCATAAAAGTTAATTACTGAACCTTTGCCTAATGAATTTTTCGGATTGACATAGAGGTTTTTCTCTAAGTTAATCACAAAACCGTCTCCCTTTAATTCTCCGTTCTTTTGATGGAATGGTATATTAAGCCAATTAAGAACATCTAAAAAGGGGACTTTGCTTATTTCTTGGAAGTTTAAAAACTCCGCCATTTGAAAGAACTCCTTTCGTTTTTAATTTGTACCTTAATTATACCATAAAGCAAAAAGGCTGAAAACCTTGTTTTTCGGTTCCAACCTTTTTGCAATAATTAAGCCGCAAGAGCGTATAAAAGCGTTTTGGACTCACCTCGTATATCACTCTAGTGCCCGCCAAGAGTCCTCCCTTTAATGCGTCTAATATATCTATTGCGATATATCCCGTTTCCGAGAACAACACATTTCAGGTAATGGCAAACATTTACCAACGAACTAATGCCCGAAGTCTGGTAGCGGCTTGAATATTATTATATCAGTATGTGTTCCAAGTGTCTTGTAAGAAGTTATAATGCTTTTCTTCGACTGGTTGTTTAGGCGTAAATTGTAATTGTGGAATTTCTTCTAATAATGGTTTGTAGGTCTTTATATGTATGTTATCAGTTCCAATCCTAACATACGCTTGATATTTAGGCAGATTGAAAAGGTCTTTTGAAGTGACATCAAATATCGGGGCTAATCTGGTGGCTTCCTCGTCTCCGCATCTAAAACAAACAGTAGTCCCGACATTTACAAATATAGATCCTAAAATATCTTTTGGGATTTGCTGAATGTTTTGATGAGCCAACGTAAATCCGACTTTAGAGCTTCTGCTTCTAGCCAGCAATTCGCTAAAAAGACTGCTAACTACTATTGAAAATTCGTCAACATAAACCATTAATGGTTTTTTGTGAATATTTGAAAATTCGCAGTATGATAGAACCGAGTATACGATTAAATTAGATAAATAAATTCTAGAGTTTCTGTTCATCTTAGATGTATCAACTAAAACCACTTTGTCAGTATTAACGATTTCAGATATATCTAGCTCATTTTTCCCAATTACAAAATCCTTCATTTCTCCTGTGGAGATTTCTATTAGACGTGAAGCCAGGCGTTGGGCGGATTCTATCTTAAATCTATTTCGTGGTAAGTTGCGGTCTTTTTCATCAAACTCTTTCCAGTAAATTTGTTCGTCTGACATCGGTCTTAGTTGTTGCCATAATTCTCTGCGTTTATTAGGGTATAATAAAAACTTTGTAAGATAGTCTAAATTCTTATGTTCCTCCTTTGTAATGCTTCTCATCGCCATGCCAATAATTTCTCTCATCAAAACGGTGGATTCGGGATTAGAAGCGGTAAGGGTGACAAGAACATCGAGTATCTGAATAAACTCTTGGATGATGTTATCTAACTTATAGCCGTCTTTATTAAGGGGATTGATTACGACTGGACTTTCAATAGAGATATAAATAAGGCGTGACTTGTCGGTTGTTAATTCATACAGTCTTTTAGAACTTTCACCCTTTGGATCTATAAATATGGTGGCTAATCCTTGCTCAATATCATAGTTAGCCATTCGTTCCAATAAGGATGATTTTCCCATACCAGTCTTTCCAACAATATAGGTGTGTTCAAACCTGTCTTTTAGATTAGTTATAACAGGATAAGCTTGATGTATATCCTCTTGATAACCAAACCGAAATCTATATTTCTTTATTTCGTCTGAATTTTTCTTCAAGGTCATCATTTTCAAGTTTGGATTTACGGACTTCTTCTTTCTTTATGTTTATAAGTTCATCCTGAAGTTCTTGGCTGAATTTTAAATCGTCAATTTTGTCATTATTTGTTCCAAATAAACTACTTATCAAATAAACCTTCATTAAAGGTGGCAAATCATCGTAATGTTCAACAGCTTCTTTTAGTAAATCAGCTTTATTGTGTTCAGCTGTACCATATGCTTTTTCTTGATTAAATTTTGCGGCCTTCATAAGCGTATCTATATTCATATTTGTTCGCTTATTCATTT
>JADLHV010000071.1 GCA_020848595.1 Bacteroidia bacterium | reverse complement strand
CCATCCGAAACCCATAATTCAACACCGGTAGTTCCACCATCATATGCGGAAAAATACATTTTGCCATTATGCACATAGGGGCGTCCGGGGCCAGAACTGTTTATGCCCGGATTAATGTCTTTGATTAATAAAGAATTATTTAAATTGCCATTTGTGCGCCATAATTCACTTCCTATATCGCCATCATTAGCGTTCATATAAAGGAAATTGCCAAAAACAAGTAACCAACTGGGTCTTGCACCTAGATTACTTACAAAATTGATGTTAACTACTTTAGTAACTTTTTGACCTACGAGGGTATTTAATGTTAAAACTATAGCTAATACTATTAAGAGAGATTTTTTCATATGGATTCTAAATTTAAATATACGTCAACATTCCGCTGAGCTATGGCAAATATATATAAAAATGAGAGTTATTTATTGTAATTTTTTTGTGGCTAAAGTGTTTAAGGTGAATATAAATATAATTGATATTATTATAGATGTTAATAGTGTTTGTTGATATGGATTTTTAGGAGCTAAAATATGCATTGAAAGTACACGGATGATTAGCGATTTTAGCGTTAGGGATAGAAGCGGATAGCCCGCAGGTTTGAAAACATAAAGTAGTTGATGCGTTAGAATTGAGGAGATTTTTTAGAGGAGCACACCGAGGACTAATAGCGGATAGCCCGACCCGCCAGCGAACTGTTATGTAGATTGATTTAATATGGCGGGGAACGCCCAAGGTATTGAAAATGTCTTTAGTATTTTGACGAAACTATAGGCATTTGACTCTAATTCGATAGTATCCATTATATTTGCCTTTTTTAATTTTAAAATGCAAAGATTCTTTTCACTTTTAATTTGCCTATGGGCGCTTACAGCTGTTGCTCAAACCGAAACTGAACATATACATTATTTAACTGATGTTGATGCTGCAGAGCGTGAACATTCGGTTGACATGACACACATGAAGGTAGAGGT
Organism: Bacteroidia bacterium; assembly: GCA_020848595.1. GTDB lineage: Bacteria > Bacteroidota > Bacteroidia > NS11-12g > UBA955 > JABMMZ01. Next base: position 12,808 of record JADLHV010000071.1, on the reverse strand, counting down.
TAGATTTGAGCCTGAGATTGGAAAAGTAATTGGTACGGTAACCCATGAATTTGTAACCTTGCAAAATCATATAGACACTTTATTTTTTGATGCACCGAATATTCAAATTTTAAGTGCAACATTAGATGGCAAAGAGGTGACATATTCTATAATTCCTACAGGAGTTGTTTTGCGTTTTAAGCAAGCATTGAATTGGGATGAAAAGCACAAAGTAGTATTTGAATATACGGCTATGCCAAAACGTGGAATTTATTTTATTGGATGGAATCAGCCTGAGAATACAGGTACTCCTGATATTAATTATATACGCAAACAAATTTGGACTCAAGGACAAGGCATAGACAATAGGTATTGGATACCGATGTACGATTGTATGAATGATAAATTTACTACAGAAACGGTGGTAAAAATGCCAAAGCCTTTTAAAGTATTATCGAATGGCAAGCAGATTGAAGTAAAAGAAAATTAGGATGGAACTCAAACTTGGCATTATATAATGGAAAAACCTCATGCTGGTTATTTGTTAATGTTAGGTATTGGAATTTACGATATTAAATCTACTAAAACATCGAGAGGTACTCCAGTGCAATTTTGGTACTATCCCGAATTTAAAGATAGATTAGAGCCTACCAGTTTACACACTGAAAAAATGATTGAACTCTTAGAAGATGAAACGGGCACTGCCTATCCATGGGGTACCTACTCGCAGATAATGGTGCAGAATTTTTTATATGGCGCGATGGAGAATACCTCAGCGACAGTGTTTGGCGATTTCTTTACAGTAGATGCACGAGGATTTAAAGATAGAAATTATATGGGTGTAAATTGTCATGAGTTAACCCATCAATGGTTTGGTGATTTAATTACTGCAAGAAGTGGCAATGATGTTTGTTTGCAAGAGAGTTTTGCTACGTTTTTTCCGAAATTATTTTTCAGAGGATTAGAAGGAGAAGATGCTTACCAATGGTCGGTGCGCGGTGAATATAATTCGGCTTTAGCTCAAAGTGTTAAAGATAATTTTCCGGTGAGACATACCAAAGGTGGTACTACAAGATTATATCCAAAAGGTTCTGCTGTGTTGAGTATGTTGAGATACCAATTAGGAGAAGATAATTTTAGGCGTTTTATTCAACATTATTTGGCTGTAAATGGTTTTAAGAATGTAGAATCTTGGGATTTTCAGAAGGCAATTAAAGATAAATTGGGATTAAATTACGATTGGTTTTTTGATCAATGGGTGCATAGAGGAGGCGAACCTCATTTAAAAGTTTCTTATACGAATGATGGTCAATCTATTCGTTTTAATATTCAGCAAGTACATAAAGTAGATGGGCATATTCGTTATTTTAAGATGCCTGTAGATTTTGCAGTTTATTATAAAAATGGAAAAATAGATAGACGAACCATTTGGGTAATGGATTCGGCTAATCAAGATATTGTGATTCCTAATATTGGCGGTGATATTAGTTTTACTCTGTTTGATGAGCACGACAAAGTGATGAAGAAAATTGAGTTTAAAAAGTCTGTTGAAGAATTAATGGCACAAGCTGCAAATGCAGAATTTATGATAGACCGTTATGATGCAATTGTTGCAATGCAAAACATTTCTATGGCTCAAAAACAAGCTTTCTTACAACAGCGTTTTAGTGCTGAAAAACATTTTGCGATTAGAGCCGAGATAGCGAAACAATTGGCCAATCAGAAGAGTCTGATTAAATGGTATTCGGCTATTGTTAAAGACCCAAAATCGGAAGTTAAAAATGCTTTTATTGCAGCAGATTCTACCATAGAAATGCATAAAGCTGTTTTTGTATTATTATTAAAAGACAGCAGTAATGTAGTAGTTGAAAATGCTTTAGATAAATTGATGACCTGTAAAACAATAAGTGATAAAGAAAAATCTAGTTATTTAAAGTTAACAGAAGGCCTTTCTGGTCAAAACAATAATATCCGTTCGAAATGGCTTGAGTATGCCTACAATAATAGCAAGGACAATAATTTGAAGAAATTGTATTTAGACGAGTTGACAAAATTATGTGGTGCAAATTATGAATTTAGAACTAGGGTCAATGCGGCAAATTCTATTATGCGTTTAAAAGTACTGGATAATCAGATAGCCATGAACTTGATAAATGCATGTTTATCATACAATGGCAGATTGTCTGGACCATGTGCAGATGTTTTAAAGCAGTTGATTAAAACAGATAGTCTAAAACAAGTATTACAGTCGCAAATAGGGCTATTAAGCGCCGAAGAAAAAGAGCGTTTAAAGGCTATGGGTATAGAGTAATTATAGGCTAAGAAAATTTGTATCTTAGGCCGAACATGGCATTATAAGGTAATGTAACATTACTATTAATGCCCGAAACTTTATAGTATTGAAGTCGTATGCGCGATTCGAATACTAAGTGAAAATGGCTCCAAAATTCGTTTTGTTTACTTATTTTATAGTCTAATCCAAAAGGAATATAGGCACCATAGCTCAAGTGATTTTTATTTTTAAAAGATTCTATTTTAGAATTGCTATAGCTATTGATATAAGGTGATTCGGTGCTTAAATATTTTCTTTCGAAGTGGCTAATTTCAGTAAACACATTAAAGGAGCCACCAACAAATCCACCAAAACCACCAAAGACAGTCATTTTATTGTTATTATGTGTTCTCCAAATGAAAGCTACATCTAATTGCATAAGGTCAGAGCGGGTATTGAAATTATACGATTTAACAAAAATTGAATCAATATAAGCTGTAGCTCCTGTTCGAGGCGATATGAGTGTGTCGATATGTTTTTTTTCGTTGCTGTAATAACCACCTTGAATATAACTGCCAGAACCTATACATATACCTGTTCTCAAAGTTGGTCCATTTTCACCGAAAAACTTTGCGCCAACAGCGAGATTAAACATGGCAGCTTCGTTATACAAAGAGATTCCATAAGAAGTCATATTACTAAAATTGGATAGAAGAAGTTTTGAATCGGGGTTATATGCTTGAAATTCTTGTAGTGTAATTGAGGTAGTATTATTAGAGTAACCACCTCCGAGTAAATAAGCATCAATAATTTTAGATTTAGAGCTGTCTATGGAAGCTAATAGTGCATTTACTGCAAAAATTCCAATAACAGAGAATAGGATTTTTTTATTCATGACACTACAACGAATAGCAGGGTTTATTATTGTGTTTGGGCAGATTTTAGGAGAATGAGATGCGTATTGAAAGATTTGAAATTTGTATACACTTTAGTGGAGTTATTTCAAATAGAGTAAATTGTGTGGAAATAATTAAAACGGTTATTATTGAGATGTTATTGTGTGTAAAATGCAGAATATCAAAGTTATAGACTATTTAATTGTGATTAAACTGAATAAAAATAAATTAAGTCCGAACAAACAAAATCGTATCTTTGCGGTTAATTATAAATGCCTCCTCCATTTTTGGAACAAGAACAGACATCAAAGCGCAAGCAAGACCATATAGAACTTGCATTTCTTTCTCAAACAACCGAAAGAGATGAGCGATTTTATTACGAGCCTTTTTTAGCAGGACATCCAGAGAGAAATGTTATACCAGAAAAACATTTAGCTGGTAAAACTTTGCGTTTACCAATATGGATAGGAAGTATGACAGGAGGCACCGAGAAAGCGGGTTTAATAAACAGAAATCTGGCCCAAGCATGTAAAGAATTTGGGATGGGATTTGGATTAGGGTCTTGTAGAATTATACTTAAGAATGATGATTTTTTTGAGGACTTTAATGTAAGACCTATCATAGGCGATGAGCAGGTGTTTTTTGCTAATTTGGGCATTGCACAAATAGAAGAAATTATTGAATCAGGTCGTTTCGAATTAATTCGTGATTTAATTACTCGATTAGATGCCGATGGTTTAATTATTCATATAAATCCATTGCAAGAGTGGTTGCAACCCGAAGGTGACAAGATTAAACACAATCCTATTGAAACAATAAGCAGAGTTTTAGATGCTATAGACATTAAAATAATTGTTAAAGAAGTAGGGCAAGGTTTCGGACCTAAGTCGTTTATGGAATTAATGCGACTACCTATCGAAGCAATTGAATTTGGAGCACATGGAGGTACTAATTTTGCGACATTGGAACTTCATAGGCAAAAAGATACTATTAGAGAACAAATGCTACCATTAACTCATATTGGTCATAGTGCCGAAGAAATGGTGTCTTTTGCAAATAATGCTTTAGCCGTTTTAGGTGCTGAGGCGCATTGCAAAAACATTATAGCTAGTGGTGGGGTTAGAAATTTTCTGGATGGTTATTATCTTATTAAAAAATCAAATTTAAACACTGTGTATGCTCAAGCTTCTGCATTTTTAAAGCATGCAACTGGCGACTACGAGCAACTGCGACAATATTGTATAAGTCAAGAAAAAGGTTTAATGACGAGTTACCAATATTTATCAATCAAATAAAAATCAAACATGCCGACAATAAAGGGATTTTCGAAACTAAGTAAGGAAGCTAAAATTGAATGGATAGTTGCCAACTATTTAGAAAACAACCAAGAAGCCATAGAATTTCTTAAAAGCTACTGGCACGAAGACAAGGTAGTTCAAAAATTACACGATGAATTTATTGAGAATACTGTAAGTAATTTTTATTTACCCTTTGGAGTAGCACCTAACTTTCTGATAGACGGAAAGAGTTATTGTGTTCCAATGGCTATTGAGGAGAGTTCTGTGGTTGCAGCGGCTGCAAAATCGGCTAATTTTTGGTTAGATAAAGGAGGATTTCATACCGAAGTTATAGACATGGTGAAAGTAGGGCATGTACATTTTATTTGGTCAGGAAAAGACACTGCCCGTCTACAAACATTTTTTGATAGTATTCGACAAAAATTAATAGAGGGCACAAATCATATTACCCGCAATATGCAACAGCGCGGTGGCGGTATTTTGGATATTCAACTAGTTGATAGAACTGCAGATGAGCCGGGTTATTATCAGATTATGTCAACATTTGATACTTGTGATAGTATGGGTGCCAATTTTATCAATTCAGTTTTAGAAGAATACTCTAAAATATTTAGAAATGAATTAGAAAATTCTGATTGGTTAGAAGAACATGAGCGTGAAGTGCAAATTGTAATGTGTATTTTGAGTAATTATACTCCGCAATGTATAGTGAGAGCCGAAGTAACTGCTCCAATAGAATTGATGAATGACGGCGATGAGATGAGTGGACAAGAGTTTGTAGATAAATTTTGTAGAGCAGTAAGAATCGCCGAAATAGAACCTTATAGAGCGGCTACGCACAATAAAGGTATTATGAATGGCATTGACAGTGTTGTTATTGCTACAGGTAATGATTTTAGAGCAGTAGAAGCTTCTGCGCATACGTATGCATCGAGAAACGGGAAATACTCCAGTTTAACACATGCCGAAGTAAAGGATGGTCAATTTAGATTTTGGTTAGATATACCTTTAGCATTAGGTACAGTTGGTGGGTTAACTAATTTACATCCGATGGTTAAGTTTGCTTATAGAATGCTAGGGAATCCAGGTGCGGCCGAATTAATGCGTATCACTGCAGTTGTTGGATTAGCACAAAACTTCTCAGCACTACGATCTTTAGTCACATCAGGTATTCAAAAAGGACATATGAAAATGCACCTTTTAAATATTCTTAATCAATTAGAAGCAACTGAAGAAGAAAAGGTAAAGATAGTTGACTATTTTAAAGATAATGTTGTAAGTTATAGTGCAGCAGTCGATATTTTTTGTAAAATTAGAGGAATAGAGAAGCCTGTAGTGGCAAGTAAAAATTAAGTAGGTAGGATTGGAGTCAAAGTCATTTTACAGTTACGGAAAACTAATGATATGCGGCGAATATGCCGTTTTAGGTGGTTCTACATCGTTTGTTTTGCCTACAAAAGCTGGTCAAAGTTTAAAAGTATCAGAACATATATCCGAACAAGATAGACATATCGATTGGGTGAGTTACGATAAGAACGGCAATATTTGGTTTCAATGTAAATTGATTTTACCGCATTTGATTTCTGAATACAGTTCAAATCTAACTATATCGATTCAATTGATAAGATTTTTAACTATTGCAAAAGTTTTGAATCCTTCATTTTTAACCGGAAATGTTTCATACAAAGTAGAAACGCATTTAGAATTTGATATAGATGAAGGCTTAGGAAGTAGCTCTACATTAACAAATAATATTGCACAGTGGGCAGATATTAATCCATTCTCATTGCACTTTAACGCCTTTAAAGGCAGTGGATTTGATGTGGCAATGGCTATGAAAGGTCGCCCAATTTTATACACAATGAACGGCAGTAATCCAGTGATTGATGTAGTAGATTGGAATAAAAGTTTTATTGATAAATTGTATTTTATACATTTAAATAAAAAACAAATAAGTAGAAATGAGATATCTGTGAGTCCTCAAATTGCACATTCAATTTTAACTCAAGTTTCACGTATTTCGAGGTTGATTTCTGCTAATGATGACTATTTTGAATTTTGTTTATTGTTAGAATTAGCCGAGAATGAAATAGCTCGTGCATTGAATAGACATACAATTAAACACGAATTATTTTCCGATTTTAATGGTACTGTGAAAAGTCTTGGGGCATGGGGTGGCGACTATATTTTGGCCACTGGAAAGGATACAGAAAATTACTTTAAATCAAAAGGATATAACCGTATTGTTCCTTTTAAAGATATGATATTAACTTAAATGAATTCTGCACAAATTAAAACAGCATGGAGAAGTCCTTCTAATATTGCATTAGTAAAATACTGGGGCAAAAAAGGTCCACAATTACCAGCCAATCCATCTATTAGTTTTACTTTAGATAAAGCGTATACAGAAACTGAAGTAGAAGTTATTGAGAAGTCAGAGGAAGGGGTATCATTAGAATTGTTTTTTGAAAAGGAGAGAAACCCAGCATTTGAGTCAAAACTATTGAGTTTTTTACAAAAAGCGGAACGTGGTTTTCCTTGGTTGAAGCACCAACATTTGGTTATTCATTCTTCAAATACTTTTCCTCATAGCAGTGGAATAGCTTCATCGGCTTCTGCTTTTAGTGCTTTGGTTCTAAATCTTTGCAGTATTGATGCGGTGAAAGGCGGCTTATCGGATAAAGATTTTTACGAAAAGGCCTCATATTGGTCGAGGATAGGTTCGGTAAGTGCATGTAGAAGTGTGTATGGTGGATTTAATTTATGGGGACAGACGCCTGCATTAAATGGCAGTAGCGACGAATTTGCAGTAAATATCGACGACATCGTTCATCCGGTATTTAAAGATTTCAGGGACACGATATTAATTGTTGAAAAAGGGAAGAAAGCAGTTTCGAGTACTATGGGACATGCATTATTAGAAGCCCATTCGTTTGCCGATTTACGTTATAAAACTGGATTTCAGAATACGGAGTTGTTACTAGAAATATTAGAAAGTGGTGATTTAGATGGGTTTGTTAAATTAGTAGAAGCAGAGGCATTAATGTTACATGCTTTGATGATGACTTCGCCGACACCTTTTATCTTAATGAAACCCAATACTTTGGCAGTTATAGAAAAAATTCAAGATTTTAGAAACCAAACGGGAATTCATTTGTTATTTACTTTGGATGCTGGTGCTAACGTGCATTTGCTTAATCCTGGTAACCAAGACGATAAAGTTCAAGAGTTTATCAAAAATGAGTTGGTAGGATATTGTCAGAATGCTTCGTATCTTTGCAATGCCGTTGGAAAAGGTCCCGAAAAAGTAAAATAAATAAATGAAACTCAAACAGTCTCTGTACTACGCCAAGATCCTCCTTTTCGGAGAATATGGTATCATTGAGGATTCGATGGGACTTTCCATCCCCTTTAACAAGTTTAATGGTGCGCTTAAATCAGATGGACGAAAAGACGAATTTGCATTGAATTCAAATCGAGATATTCTAAGTTTTGCCCATTATCTGAATGAACTTCAACTTAAAAATGAATTGACTTGCCAAATAGATATAGACAGACTCTATACGGATATAGAGAATGGACTTTATTTTGATAGCAGTATTCCACAAGGTTTTGGTGTTGGTAGTAGTGGAGCATTGGTAGCCTCTATTTATGATGGATATTGTATGGATAAAGTTGAAATAAAGGCGCAGCAATCGGGCGATGAAATTTTAATTTTGAAGAACATTTTCAGCAAACTTGAATCTTATTTTCATGGTAAGAGCTCTGGATTAGATCCATTGATTTGCTATTTAAATTTACCAGTTTTAATAAAATCAAAAACCCATTTAGATACAGTAGGTTTGCCTGTGCCAGATGAAGCTGGAAAAGGGGCCATTTTCTTAATGGATAGTGGAATGCCGGGGCAGACTCAAAACATGGTAGGTATATTTCTTGAGAAATGTAAACAGGAGGGTTTTAGAAATATAGTGAAGCATCAGTTTAAGAAATACAATGATGAGTGTATTGATGCATTTCTAAAAAAGGATTTTAAGCCTTTATTTAAATCATTAAAGCATTTATCTCAATTAGTTTACGATAATTTCAGTCCGATGATTCCCGATAATTTTAAATCACTTTGGAAGGAAGGGATTGATTCTAATAGTTATTATTTAAAATTATGTGGCAGTGGAGGAGGAGGATTCATCTTAGGCTTCACAGAAGATTTTGAATTGGCATCCGAAAAATTAAAGAACCAGCAATTGCAGGTTATATATAAATTCTAGTAAAATGACTGAGGCAGGCAATCAAAATGCAAGAATGCCTTTCGGTCTTAAATGGATTGCTTTACTGTCTATTGTTCGTTGGTATAATATCCTTTTAACAATATTTGCTCAATACTTATCGGCATTTGTTTTGATGCGAGATGAGCCACAAACTTTGCATGATTTACTCTCTGATTTTAAATTACATGGGATTGTATTAGCTTCAATATTTAGCATTGCTGGTGGGTTTATAATCAATAATTTTTATGATTTCGAAAAAGACCTTATCAATCGTCCTCGACAGGTTTTGTTTAATCGTATGCTGAGCAAGCGCCGTCAGTTAAATTTATATTTTACATTCAATTTAGCTGCACTATTAGTTGCATTTTTATCTTCTTTTAAAATTGGCATTTTCTTTTTGATTTTTACCGCTGCACTGTGGTTGTATTCTCACAAGTTGCAAAAAATGGCCTTCATAAAGGAATTAGCTGCTTCTACTTTAAGTGTTGCTTGTTTCTTTGCTGTCTTATTACATTTCTCTAGATATTATCCGTTTATATTCGTTTATGGCGCATTTTATATGAGCTTAGTATATAGTAGGGAAGTGGTTAAACAATTTATTAATTACAATGGTGATTTAGCGACCGACCGACATTCTATACCTGTTTCATTAGGTTTAGAAAAGGCTCGAGCTTTTTTAGGTTTTGTACAGGTGCTTTCTTTCTCTGGCGGCTTAGGAATATTGCTGATTGACGGATGGAGTCAACGGAATTACTTTATTGCATTGAGCTTATTGCTTATTGTAGTGAGTGGATTTTTAGCACACAGAAACCAATATCAATTAGTTAATACATTCTATAAAATTATTTTAGTATTAGGAATATTAAATATTTTATTGATGTAAAATTATGGAGTTACGGTTTACTTTGAGATAGTAAATTATAGAATCAATAAATGTATTCTGTAGTAAAAGTTTTAAGATAATACCCCAATTATTAGGTTAGGGAATAGACTTAAAAATATTAAAGCCAAAGCACATATAATTAGGACAAATTTATGCGCTACATGCACTTCTATTTTGTTGCCATCACTACTTTGACCAAACATTGCAGTTATCAATTTGAAATAGTAATAAACAGCTATAAGTGAAGCAATAATACCAACTACTGCTAACCATAAATAACCATTTTCTACTGCAGCTGTAAAGACTAAATATTTAGCAAAGAATCCAGATAAAGGTGGTATTCCAGACATAGATAACAAAGCAAAACTCGCAACAATTGCTAATAGGGGACTGCGTTGAGAAAGTCCTTTAAATGCATCAAATTCTTCAGATTCATTGCTGTTAGTTCTAACAATTTCAAATATTGTAAATGCAGCAATACTAGAGATACTATAGACCAAAGTATAGAAGTATAATATTCCAGAAGTACCCGAGCTCATGCATAATAATGTTATCATCATGAAACCTGCATGAGAGATACTTGAATAAGCCAGCATTCGTTTTACATTTGACTGTACCGCTGCTGTGATATTTGAGATTAACATAGTTAATGCGGCTGCAATTGAAAATAGAATTTTATATTCGAATTGCATACTCATAAATGTTGTAGAGAATAGTCTATAAAAGGCAGCGAATGCAACCGTTTTTACGACAGTAGCCATTAAGGCCGTAATATAGCTAGGAGCGCCTTGGTAGACATCAGGAGCCCAGAAATGAAACGGAGCAGCAGATACTTTAAAGGACATTGCCACCATCATAAATAGCATACCAATTAGAGCCATTGGACTAATGTCACCTGAACTTAAAACGGTAGCAATAGTTTCGTTTTTAAAACTACCAGTTGAACCATAAATCAATGCAATTCCAAATAGTAGAAATGCAGATGCAAAAGCGCCTAGAAGGAAATATTTGAATGCAGCTTCGTTAGAAGATAGTTTAGTTTTATCGCTTCCTACCAAAACAAAGAGAGGAATAGAGAGAATTTCGATACCCAAAAACAACATAGTCATATTAGAGAAAGAAACTAATACTAAACCGCCACAGAGAGAAAATAAGACCATAGCAAAATGGTCAGAGAAATTATTTTCGTTGTCGAAATACGAATTGGCACTTATGAACCAAAGTATAGCAATTACTGAAAAAGAGGCATTAAAAGCTAAAGCAAAATTGTCCATCAACATCATGTCATAAACATTTTCATTGCTGTTCCAATCCATAATGCTAAAGCCAATATTAGCGAGTAGTCCGATAATGACAAGGAATAAAAATCCTTTTCTAAAGTTTATTATGCCGCTTAATAACGACAATACTCCAAGTCCTGATATTAATAATAACTCTTTCATTGAATGCCTTGTAATAAGTTTTGGATAGAACCCTCTGTGATACTGAGGATAATTTTAGGGTAAACTCCAAATGTAATGATCATTAAAACCACTGCAATCAAGATAGTTTTTTCCTGGATATTTAGTTTTGGTAAGTTGGATGTTATTGAATTTGTTTCACCTAACATCATAGCTTGGAAGGAACGGAACATATACACCACGCCTAATATAATGCTCAATCCAGCGAATGAGGCTGCCACTGGGTAATTTTGGAAGAGTCCTAATATTAATAAGAACTCACCTACAAATCCGTTAGTAAAAGGTAATGCAACGACACTTAATACTATTATAAAGAACATAAATGCGAAACTCGAATCAATGCCTCTTATACCACCAAGTTTTGTCATTTTTGTTGTTCCAGTTCTAATAAAAATGATATCATATACTATAAATAAGCCAATGGTGTTAATACCATGACTTAACATTTCAATTAAACTTCCTTGAAGACTTTGTGTATTAGAAGCAATTATACCAGCAGCTATTAAGCCCATGTGAGCTATAGAGGCATAGGCAATTAAGTATTTGAAATCTTTTTGCACCATTGAAATAAAGGAAGCATAAAGAATAGAAATAACTGAAATGATAATTAGGATATAACCATATTCTTGTACACCGTCTGGAACCATTGGTAAAATCCAACGTATCATACCATAAGTTGCCATTTTAGACATTATTCCAGAAAGCATCATGACACCTGGAGTAGGAGCGGTATAATAGGTATTTGGTTGCCAAGTATGAAAAGGCACAATGGGCATTTTAATAGCAAAAGCTAAGAAAATAGCGGCCATTATCCAAGCTTGTTGTACGACATCTAACTGTCGACCGGCTTGATATAAAGCTTGAATATCGAAACTTCTATCTGGTGTTTGAAGGTACACATAAATGAGCGCCAACAACATAAATAAACTTCCAAACAAGGTATAAATAAAAAACTTAAAAGTAATTTTTTGACGGTTATCTCCACCCCAAATTAATAGAATAAAATAGATTGGAATGAGTGCAACTTCCCAAAATAAATAAAACAAGAAACCATCCATAGCTACAAATGAACCTACGATGGAGCCTTGCATCATGAACATTAATCCATATAAGTAATGAGCATTATTATATTCTTTGTTAAATGAATTATAAATTATCAAAGGCATTAATAAGGTAGCTAATAATATCATTAGCATACTTATGCCATCGGCAGCAATATGGAAACGAATGCCTGGACTAGCTATCCATGCTTGATCAATAGTGAGCAAATCAGTCTGACCATTCATGTGTGCATTTAAAGCAACAAAGGCTAAAATGAGTTCAATCAAAGAGCCAATAATGGCTATTGGTCGAGCCATGTTTTTGCCTAGAATGAATAGCAGGCCTGAACAGATAATTGGAATTAATATGAGCAGTAATGTCAGCATGGATCAGATAAAGATAATTAATAAGAAGAATGAGATGGCCAAGATAAATAATATAGCGTAACTATTGATGTTACCACTTTGAAGGGTTCTTATATAAGTGCCACCCTTGATGGTTGTTTTTCCAAATCCGTTTACTAGTCCATCGACTAATTTGGTATCCAAAAATTTCTGAATAAACACTGAAAGTTTATCTACAGGTTTTGTAAATAGGAAATGGTATAATTCATCGACATAAAATTTATTATAAGCCCATTTTTGAAATCCGGTTCTTTGAACATTATCCTCTGCTGGTATATTTCCTTTACCGAGATAAATATATCGCGCTAAT
>JADLHV010000070.1 GCA_020848595.1 Bacteroidia bacterium | reverse complement strand
TGGTGAATGGTGTTAAGGATGCTCAAAATCTTGCCATGTTCTCTGAGTATACTTATAACTTTAACTTTACTACTAAAATCAAATTCGAAAAGAACTTCTATGTTTTCAAAGAGTCTGAAACGAATGCATCTATTAAACTCCTTGTCACTAACCCATCTATAGCGAGTCTAAAAATTGCTGTAAAGTCAGGTAAATTCAATACAGCAACTGCTAGCACCGACTTCAATATCACGGCTTCTACATTAAATATCAATGGAAACTCAACTGAATTAACTATAGGTTTGGGTATTGTTGAAGATGCAGTAGCTGAACAAGATGAGTACTTTACTTTGGAATTAACAGATGAAAGTGGTGTAACTATCGATGGTTCTAGATTGGCAACTATATACATTAAAGACAATGATAAAAAAGCTCCAGTAGCTAACAAAGAAATCGAATTAGAACACATTAACAGTTTCAAACCAGATTCAACTGGTAGTACTTGTGAAATAGTGGCTTATGATTCAATTTCAAAACGAATCTTTATGACAAGTGCTATTGAAGGTAGATTGGATATCGCTGATTTCTCAAATCCAGCAAACGTAACATTAATCAAATCGGTTGACATATCTGTTTATGGCGGTATTACAAGCGTTGGAGTAAAAAATGGCATCGTAGCTGTTGCTAGTCCAAATGCTAACGAACAACTGAATGGAAAGGTTGTTTTCTTTAATACGAATGGTGATTATATAAAAGATGTTACGGTGGGTGCTTTGCCTGATATGTTGGTCTTTTCGCCTGATGGTAAAAAAGTCTTAACAGCTAACGAAGGGCAGCCAAACTCGGATTACAGTGTAGATCCTGAAGGCTCGGTTAGTGTTATAGATATTAGTGCTGGTGTCGCTAATTTGACTCAAAGTAATGTGGTTACTATTAGTTTTACTGCTTTTAATAGTCAAGAATCGGTTCTCATTAACTCAGGTGTACGTAAGCTTTACAGCGCTTCTACTTTATCGCAAGATTTTGAACCGGAGTATATCGCAATTTCGAGCGATAGTAAGAAAGCTTGGGTGGTTTTACAAGAAAATAATGCTGTTGCCGAAATCGATTTGATGACTAACACGGTAGTTTCTATTTGGCCTTTAGGTACTAAAGATTGGATGGCTTCTGGAAATGGTTTTGATGCTTCTGATAATAACCAGAATATCCTTATTTCGTCTTGGCCGGTTAAGTCTTTCTTTATTCCTGATGGTATTGCAACATTTAAGAAAAACGGTGTCAATTATATTGTAACGGCTAATGAAGGGGATGAAAAGGAATACGATAATTTGAATGAGAGAACTACAGTTGGTTCAAGTTCTTATTTATTAGATTCTACTTTATACCCTGAAGCTGAAATGTTGAAACAGTCTTTTAATCTAGGTAGATTGAGAGTTACTAATTTAAATGGTGATACTGATATGGATGGTGATTTTGATCAAATCTACTCTTTAGGTACACGTTCGTTCTCAATCTTTAACGCTGATAGTAAAACTATTGTTTTTGATAGTAAGGATGACTTTGAACAAATTACTTCTCAAGATACTAATTTTTCGATGGTGTTTAACGCCGATAACGAAGGAAATGGAATAAAAGGACGAAGCAGAGCTAAAGGTCCTGAACCTGAAGGCGTATGTTTGGCTACTATTAATAAAAGAACTTATGCTTTCGTTAGTCTAGAAAGAACAGGTGGTGTAATGGCTTATAATATCACCGACCCTAGTAATCCTACTTTTGTTCATTACAATAATACAAGAGATAAAAAGGTCTATGCTGGAGATAATGGTCCTGAAGGTATCATCTATATCCATCCTGCTCAAAGTCCTGATGGCAATCATTACATCCTTGTGGCAAACGAGTTAAGTGGTACAATAACCATTTACAAGTTAAAAGTCAATACTACTAATGTGTCTTTGAATTCTATAGAAAATGAGAATTTGCTTGTTGCTTATCCAAACCCAAATTCAGGAAATACTTTAATGTTCAATGCAAATATTGAAGCTAAAATGTTTGATTCTAATGGTAGGGAAGTGTTAAATATTAACGGAAATAGCGTTGATATTTCAAATTTGAATAATGGTGTTTATTATGTTATTACGTCAGATGGTCAAGTATTAGAAGTGATAGTCTCTAAATAATTAAGTTTAATCCTAATAAAATATATTAAGAAGTCCGGTGGTTTAAAGCTGCCGGACTTTTGTTTTTTAATTAATCCTCAATTAATAACCCTTTAGAGCCTTTGAATACTAAAACGGCAATTTCAAGCGTTTTGCATTTATGTTTTTAAATCTACTATCGCTCTATTTGTATTGTACTTGTTTGTTGATTCCTCAAACTGAAGTAAAAAGTAAATTTAAACCTCCAATAAGTTATTTCGACTCCAGTATCAGTTATGATAAAATGAAATCAACTGTCGAAAGTGAACGGAAGAAGTTGAATGTATTGTATCAAAATAATACACTTACATTAGACAGTGCCGGTATGTTATTTACGCAATATCTTGTGAATGGAATTATGCCGTATTGGTATGGAACTTCTTGGGATTTTAATGGGTATTCGGATACACCTAATAAAGGTCAGATTGCTTGTGGTTACTTAGTGTCAACCACTTTAAAACATATGGGGATAAAGGTAAATCGGTATAAAATGGCGCAAAAATCGGCAATGGATGGAGCGTTAATGCTCGAAAAAAAGTCGGATTTGGATATAGAGTATACTTCTAGAGATTCTTTCATAGCGCATTTTAAGAAAAAGAAAAAGGATGGTTTATATATGGTAGGTTTGTCTAATCATGTCGGATTCTTATATCTCGTTGAAGGGAAAACGTATTTTATTCATTCAACCTATCTTTCTCCTAGTGAAGTGATGTGCGAAGATGCACTGGCTTCAGGAGCATTAGGTTATTCAAAAATATTTGTGTTAGCAGATATCTCACATAACAAGCAATTAATTTCAAAATGGTTGAAAGGTGAAATTCTACCACATTAATAATGTAAATTCATAATTTAATCATAGTAATTTTAGTTTGAATTCAGACTAATCATGGTATTTAGCGGTATTAATTTTCATTCTATGTTAGAAGTATTAATACTGAAATTCTTGGCATTTTTTTTAGTAACGTTTTTAAGCAGTATGTTTTACAAGTTGCTTAAGTTACTAGGTATTGGTCGCAAGGGATAAAGTAACATATTGTTATGTTGAAAGTAGTTTTGTCCTTTAGAAAATTCAGGCTGTAAATTTCTATTGTTTTCGACTTAACAAATTGATAACTTATTAAAGTATTTGGATTTACAAATAAGTACGTAGTTTGTAAAAAAAAACTTATGTTGAAATTAATGAATCTTATTGGCGAGTTGCTCTTCCGATTCTTCTTTAATCCCTTCAACCACGCTTTAAGAAGATGATAAAAAGAAAACTGGAATTAGCTGTAATTTCTGATTTGCATTTAGGTACTTTTGGATGCAGAGCTAAGGAACTACTCGCTTATCTTAAAAGTATTGACCCAGAGGTGTTAGTACTTAATGGCGACATCATCGATATCTGGCAATTTTCTAAATCGTATTTTCCTAAATCACACATGAAAGTTGTTAGATACATTATGAAATTAGCCATGAATGGAACAAAAACTTATTATATCACGGGGAATCATGACGAAATGTTAAGGAAATTTTCTGGAATGAATTTCGGTAATATAGAAGTAATTAATAAACTTGAATTGGATTTGGATGGTAAGAAAACACTATTCTTCCATGGCGATGTATTTGATTTTAGTGTGCAACACGCTAAATGGTTAGCCAAATTAGGCGGAAAGTGCTACGATTATTTAATCCATCTCAATACGTTTGTTAATTATGTTTCCGAAAAGTTTGGTGGAAAAAGGGTTTCGCTCTCAAAGGCAATAAAAAATAGTGTTAAACAAGCAGTGTCTTTTATTCAGAATTTTGAAGAAGCAGCTATAGAATATGCCGCCAACGAAAATTGTTCTACTGTTCTATGCGGGCATATCCACCAGAGCGCCGATAAAACTATTGTGATTAAGGATAAAACTATCCGATATTTAAATAGTGGTGATTGGATTGAAAACTTAACTGCTTTGGAGTATTTTAATGGTGATTGGAAATTATATAAGTATGTTGAGTCTTTTGTCAATGAAACAGCTGATGAAACAGATGAAGCAGAATTAGCAAGTTTCCTCAAAGAATTCAAACTGGCCTGATTTGAGTTCTATGTCAGACAACTCTCAGTTATTCTGGGGCGCAGCTATTTCGGCTGCTCAAACTGAATCGGCTTGCGATGTAGATGGCAAAGGCCTTTCTATTTGGGATGAGTTTTGTTCTAAGAAACAAGGCTATATCTATAAGCAATCGACTATAAAAAACAAGGATCACATGAAAGATTCTTGTGATTTCTATTATCATTACAAAGAAGATATCTTACTTCTTAAGAAAATTGGGTTTAAACATTTTAGATTTAGCATAGCATGGACTAGAGTTATGCCCGATGGGATTAATGTTAATCCTCTGGGTGTAGATTTCTATAAAGATGTCATCGACTTTTGTCACGAAAATGAGATAGTGCCTTGGGTTACTTTGTATCATTGGGATTTGCCTATTGAATTAGAGAAAAAGGGTGGATGGATAAATCGTGAAATCATAGAATGGTTTACTCAATATGCCACTTTTTGTGTTAAAACGTTTTCGACGGTAGAGAATTGGATTTTAATTAATGAACCTTCTGTGTTTTTAGGCGCAGGTTATCTGTTTGGAATCCACGCGCCTGGTAAAAAAAGTTTTGATGGATTTTTAGCCGCTACCCACCACGTTATGCTCAGTATTGGTGAAGCTTACAGACGATTAAAAAATGAGTTTCCTGATAAGTCTATTGGCTCATCTTTTTCTTTTACTCATATTGAACCTGCTGGACATAAAGAAAAAGACTATAAAGCTGCCGAATTAGCCGACAAATTAGTCAATAGAATGTTTTTTGAACCTTTAATTGGTCATGGTTATCCTCTTGGAGATGTTAAAAAACTCAATCAAATTACGAAATTCTTTAAGAAAGGCGATGAAGAAAAACTGATTACCGATTTAGATTTTTATGGATTACAAACTTATACGCGTGAGGTATTTAAACATAATCCATTTAATCCATTTTTAAAATTGAAGCATGTGCCTGCCGATGAAAGAACTATCGACTTAACGGCTATGAATTGGGAAATGCATGCCGAAAGTATTTATAAAACGATCATGAAAGTTCATGCGTATAATTTAAATCGGCCTATAGTTGTAACTGAAAATGGTGCGGCTTTTAATGATCAAGTTGTATTAGATAGGGTCAACGATTTTTCTAGAATTCATTATTTCCAAACGCATATCAACGAAGTATTGAGAGCTAAATCAGATGGGGCAGATGTTAAAGGGTATTTTGCATGGAGTCTTTTGGATAATTTCGAATGGGCAGAAGGGTATTATCCTCGATTTGGTTTGATTTATGTCGATTTTAAAACTAAAAAACGCCTCATGAAAGAAAGTGCTCATTGGTTTCGTCGTTTTCTGTCAAGTCAATTGAAATATTGAATTAAACTGATTTTTTTTAAATCTGCCGAAATTTACTTGTTGAATTAATTTTTATTTTTAATTTTACAAGCATGGAATTCTTTCAAAACATGGAGCCTTTACTAAGGACCTTTTGGTATATTGCATTGCCTTGTAGTTTGATTTTTGTTATTCAATCTATAATGACATTTATGGGGGCAGATGCTACAGAAGGCGTAACTGCTGATTTTGATGGCGATTTGGATGGTGGCGATACGCCTTTTCAACTTTTTAGTTTTAGAAATTTAATTAATTTTATGCTGGGCTTTAGCTGGACTGGTATTTCGTTTTATTTAACCATAAAATCAAGTACTATGCTCATTGCCTTGTCTACTGTTGTAGGAATCTTATTTGTCTATGTGTTTTTTATTATTATTCGTCAGTTAATGAAACTTGCAGAGGATAATTCTTTTAAAATGAATGAAACCGTCGGCAAAACAGCGGAAGTATACATCAGAATTCCTGAAAATAGAACAGGTAAAGGAAAGGTTCAAGTGAGCGTTAGAGGCTCGGTGCACGAAATTGAAGCCATCACCGAAGAAGGTGAATTGTCTAGTGGCTCGATTGTCAAAATAACTGGAATTGAAAATAATATCTTAATAGTTAAAAAATAATAAAATGCTTAGTTCTCCAATTTTTATCATTGTCGTTGCAGCAGTTGTACTCTTTGTTACACTCTCTGCCTTGGTTTCACGTTTTAAAAGATGTCCTTCGGATAAAATCTTAGTCGTTTACGGTCGAACTGGTGGCGCTTCGGCTAAATGTATTCATGGTGGTGGTGCCTTTATTTGGCCTGTTATTCAAGATTTTGCTTACCTCGACTTAAAACCGATTTCTATTGAAGCGAATTTAACCAATGCCTTAAGTCGTCAAAATATTCGTGTCGATGTGCCTTGCCGTTTTACAATCGCTATTTCTACCGAAGAAGAAAGCATGAACTCTGCAGCGGAGAGATTGCTCGGATTGAGCTCTGATCAAATTCAAGAATTAGCCAAGGATATTCTTTTTGGTCAGTTGCGTTTAGTTATTGCTACAATGACTATCGAAGAAATTAACTCGGATCGTGATAAATTTTTAGATAATATTTCTAAAAACGTGGATAGTGAATTAAAGAAAATTGGTTTAAAATTAATTAACGTAAACGTTACGGATATTAAAGATGAATCTGGTTACATCGAAGCTCTAGGTAAAGAAGCTGCCGCTAAAGCTATTAACGAAGCTAAAATCAGTGTTGCTGAACAAGAAAAAATTGGTGAAACTGGAAAAGCAATGGCGGATAGAGAAAAGGATACTCAAATTGCCGAAACGCATAGAGATAGGGACGTTAAAATTGCTGTAACTCAAAAAGATCGTGAAATTAGTATTGCTTCTGCAAGTAAAGACGAAGCTATTGGTAAAGCAGAGGCGGAAAGAGATACTAGGATTAAAACGTCTGAAGCAAATGCCTTAGCGATTAAAGGGGAGAATGAAGCTAAAATTGCAATTGCTAATTCAGATGCATTAAGAAGAGAAAAGGAAGCGGAGTCAATGAAAGTGGCTATTTCTGCCGAAAAGGTTCAACAAGCTAGGGCTTTAGAGGAAGCTTATTTAGCAGAACAAAAAGCTGAATCTGCTCGTGCCGAAAGAGAACGCTCTACTCAAAATGCTAATATTGTTATTCCAGCCGAAATTGCTAAACAAAGAGCAATTATAGAAGCTCAAGCCGAAGCGGAAAGAATTCGTGAACAAGCGAAAGGGGAAGCAGATGCTATTTATTCTAAAATGGAAGCCGAAGCTAAGGGTTTATACGAAATATTGACTAAACAAGCAGAGGGTTACAAGGAAGTTGTTTCTGCTGCTGGTGGCGATCCAACTAAGGCTTTCCAATTATTGCTCATCGAGAAATTACCTGAATTGGTTAAAACTCAAGTCGAAGCAGTTAAAAATATTAAAATTGATAAAATTACTGTTTGGGATGGAGGTAATAATGAAAATGGACAAAATTCTACGGCTAATTTTGTCTCCGGTATGATGAAATCGGTTCCGCCTTTAAACGATTTGTTTAATATGGCTGGATTAAATCTACCAAGCTATCTTAAAGGTCAAGATAATTCAGAATCTTCTGATAATAAAGATAGTAAAGATGATAAATTGAAAGATTAATTCAATTTTCTTGCTGTTGAGAACATGTGCTATAAATGACATCTATCAGTAGGTGCTAATCGTAGTATTTGTCTTAAGAAATAACTAAATTTGCCCCACTTTTAAAATCCTCTCATTCAATGAAATTAAATACAGGTCAGACCGACCATTTCGTCAACCGACACAACGGTCCTGTAGCACAGGAAGATGTTAACAAAATGCTTCAAGTAATTGGAGTTGCCTCTGTGGATGAACTTATTGATAAAACTGTCCCTGCTGCTATTCGTATGCAAGGGCCGCTTAAAATAAGTGGTGGAACATCTGAACAACAATTGCTCAAGGACTTGAAGAAGGTGGCAGCTAAAAATAAGTTGTATAAAAGTTATATCGGTATGGGCTACTATAATTGCTATACCCCTGGTGTTATTCTTCGTAATATTATGGAGAATCCAGGATGGTACACGCAGTATACGCCTTATCAAGCCGAAATTGCTCAAGGTCGTTTAGAAGCTTTGCTGAATTATCAAACCATGATCATCGATTTAACTGGTTTGCCTATTGCTAATGCTAGTTTATTGGATGAAGGTACCGCTGCTGCCGAAGCTATGGCGATGTTTAGAAGTTTGCATAAACACGATCATGCCATTAAATTCTTCGTCGATAGTAATACTTTCCCGCAAACTATAGATATCTTAGTCACTAGAGCCGAACCTATGGGTATAGAATTGGTTATTGGTGATTATAAAAACTTTGAATTTACAAATGATTTCTTCGGGGCTTTTGTTCAATACCCGAATAATGAAGGTAGTATCGAAGACTATAAATCGTTTACCGATAAAGCACATAATGCAGGTGCCTTAGTTTGCGCTGGTGCCGATATCATGGCGCTAAGTTTATTAACGCCTCCTGGTGAATGGGGTGCCGATTGTGTCGTTGGTTCTTCTCAACGTTTCGGTGTGCCTCTGGGTTATGGTGGTCCTCACGCTGGTTTCTTCTCTACTAAAGATGAATTTAAACGTCAAATTCCTGGTAGAATTATCGGTGTAAGTATCGATCGTCATGGTAATAGAGCTCTAAGAATGGCTCTACAAACGCGCGAACAACATATTCGCCGCCAAAATGCAACTTCTAATATTTGTACTGCACAAGTTTTATTGTCTATTATGGCGGGTATGTTTGCAACTTATCACGGTCCTTCTGGAATTAAAAATATAGCCTCTAAAATTCATGGTTTGTCTAAAACTTTAGAAGCAGCTCTGAAAGCAATTGGTTTCAATCAATTAAATGCTAATTATTTCGATACCTTGCTTATTGATTCTAAAGGTTTAAGTGCTGCAATTAAAAAGGAAGCTGAAGCACGCCAAATTAATTTTAGATATTTTAATAATGGTCATATCGGTATTGCTTTGGATGAAACTTGCGAAGTGGCTGATATTTCTGATATAGTAGCCGTTTTTGCTCAATGTGCATATGCTAATTTGGATACTAAGTCTATCGAACAATTAGCCGAAAATCAACAGTTAAATTGGCCTGCTAATTTTGTAAGATCAAGTAATTTTATGTCACATCCTGTGTTTAATAATTATCATAGTGAACATGAAATGCTAAGATATATCAAATTGCTAGAAGGTAAAGATTTATCTCTTTGTCATAGTATGATTTCATTGGGTTCTTGTACGATGAAACTTAATGCAACTACTGAAATGATTCCTGTAACTTGGCCTGAATTCAATCAAATTCACCCTTTCGTGCCTCTCGATCAAGCCGAAGGATATAAAATCATGATTGATGAACTAGCGCACGATTTACAAGAAATAACTGGTTTTGCTGGTATGAGTCTTCAACCTAATGCTGGTGCTCAAGGCGAATACGCTGGCTTAATGGTTATAAGGGCTTATTTAAAAGATATCGGTCAAGGTCATAGAAACGTGGCTTTAATTCCTGAATCTGCACATGGTACTAATCCTGCTAGTGCTGCAATGGCCGGAATGAAGATAGTTATTGTTAAAAATCTTCAAAACGGAAATATCGATATCGAAGATCTTAAAAAGAAAGCAGCGGAACATGCTAATGATCTCGCTGTATTTATGGTGACTTATCCTTCTACTTATGGGGTGTACGAATCTGGAATAAAAGAAATTACTCAAATCGTTCACGAACATGGTGGCCAGGTTTATATGGATGGCGCTAATATGAATGCTCAAGTTGGATTAACTAGTCCAGGCCTTATCGGTGCCGATGTTTGTCATTTAAATTTACATAAAACTTTCTGTATTCCGCATGGTGGCGGTGGTCCTGGAATGGGTCCAATTGGTGTCGCTAAACATTTAGTGCCTTACCTGCCAGGTCACTCTGTCGTAAATATCGGTGGAGAAAAATCTATTCACGCTGTTTCTGCTGCTCCTTATGGTAGCGCAAGTATCCTTTTGATATCGTATGTGTATATCAAATTAATGGGTGCTAGTGGATTGAGAAAAGCAACTGAAGTGGCAATTTTAAATGCGAATTATATCAAATCACGTCTCGAACATAATTTCCCAATTTTATTTACTGGTGAAAATGGTTTCTGTGCTCACGAAATGATTTTGGATACACGTCCTTTGAAACAATCTGTTGGTATCGAAGCTGAAGATTTAGCTAAACGTATGATGGATTATGGTTATCATGCACCAACACTCTCTTTCCCTGTTGCTGGTACTTTAATGATAGAACCAACCGAAAGCGAAAGCTTAGTTGAACTTGATAGATTCTGCGATACTTTATTAGCTATTAGAGCTGAGGTTGCTGAAATTGAAAATGGTATCTCTGATAAGGAAGATAATGTATTGAAAAATGCACCTCATACTGCAGTAGAAATAAGTAGTGATGCATGGAATCATAAATATTCGCGCGAAAAAGCGGCTTTCCCTCTGCCTTCTGTTGTTGCTAAGAAATTCTGGCCTAGTGTTGCTAGAGTGAATAACACACATGGTGATAGAAATTTAATTTGCGCTTGTTTACCTATTGAAGCGTATGCAGAAATGTCTTAATTGATTTTTTTAAAATAGTTTTAAATCCCAGACTTCGGTTTGGGATTTTTTTTTATTGTAGTTTTAGAAATTTAAAATTAATTCATACTTATTGCAACCGTTATTAATTGTTTAGGTCGATTTGTATACAGTGGCGTATTTGACATTTTTAATGCTATGTTTTTTTGTAAGCCTATTACAAGCCATATTAAAAATCTAGTTCATCTCATTATAGCTTTTTCTATGGTATTTTATTCTGTTAATGTGGATAATCGAAATGAATTTATTTCTTAAAATTGCCCCTGAGTTACTTGTTTTATTTGGGGTTTATAATAATGAACTTTAATCCATTAGATAAACTTATTCAATTGTTCTAAAATATCCACACTCTTAGTAATTTAAGTGTATTAACCCTAATTTTGCTGGATTTTATTCTATGCCTAAAGATCCTTCCATCAAGTCAGTTTTAATAATCGGTAGCGGTCCAATCATTATTGGTCAAGCTTGCGAATTCGATTATTCCGGTAGTCAAGCTTCTCGCTCTCTTCGCGAAGAGGGTATTGAAGTATCTCTCATCAATAGCAATCCTGCAACTATTATGACAGATAATGTTACTGCAGACCATATATATCTCTTGCCTCTTACTACAGATTCTATTGAGAAAATATTACAAGAGAGACAAATTGATGCAGTATTGCCAACTATGGGTGGTCAAACTGCCTTGAATCTTGCTATTGAAGCCGAAGACTTAGGAATATGGGAAAAATATAATGTGCGTATCATTGGTGTTGATACAGCCGCTATTCAAAAAACTGAAAATCGTGAACTGTTTAGACAGCTCATGATTGATATTGGTATCGGTGTAGCAACAAGTAGAACAGCGAACTCTTTCTTAGAAGGAAAAGAAATTGCTCAAGAAATTGGTTATCCATTAGTTATTCGCCCTTCTTTTACTTTAGGTGGTACGGGAGGTGGTTTTGTTAAAAGCAAAGATGAATTGGAGTCGGCTCTAAGAGCTGGACTAGAAGCTTCACCAACGCACGAGGTTTTAGTTGAACAAGCAGTTTTAGGATGGAAAGAATATGAATTGGAAGTATTAAGGGATAATAATAACAATATTGCGGTTATCTGTACAATTGAAAATTTAGACCCAATGGGTATTCATACCGGTGATAGTATAACCATTGCACCGGCAATGACTTTGAGTGATACCTGCTTTCAAGAAATGAGAGATATGTCTTTCAGAATGATGCGCAGTATTGGCAATTTCTCTGGTGGTTGTAATGTACAATTTGCGGTTAATCCAGAAAATGAAGAAATAATCGCTATCGAAATTAATCCAAGAGTTTCTCGTTCGTCGGCTCTTGCTTCTAAAGCTACTGGTTATCCTATTGCTAAAATAGCAGCTAAATTGGCTATAGGTTATAATTTAGATGAATTGAAAAATCCAGTAACTAAAACTACTTCGGCTTATTTTGAACCGGCTATCGACTATGTGATTATCAAGATTCCAAGATGGAATTTCGATAAATTCAAAGGGGCTAATAAAAGTTTAGGATTGCAAATGAAATCAGTGGGTGAGGTGATGGCTATCGGTCGTAGTTTTCAAGAAGCGCTTCAAAAGGCAGCTCAATCTTTAGAAATACGTAAGTTTGGTCTTGGTGCCGATGGTACTGGTTCTCGCAATCTGGAGGAAATTGTTCATAGTCTCGAAAATCCAAGCTGGGATAGAATTTTTCATTTGAAAGATGCTGTTGAATTAGGTGTACCGCTTACAACAATTCAAAAGTTAACTCGAATCGACCGCTGGTATCTTGAACAAATTCTTGATCTTGTAAATACTGAAAAGGAAATTAAACGCCATACTCTAGAAACTTTACCGCATGATTTAATCGTGAAAGCTAAACAAAAAGGTTATTCCGATTATCAAATTGCTTTCTTGATAAAGAATTGTACGGAAGATGATGTTTACGAAAAGCGTAAAAAATTAGGTATCACAAGAACCTACAAAATGGTGGATACTTGTGCCGCCGAATTCCCTTCGCCGACCAATTATTTCTACTCTTGTTTCGAAGGTGAAAATGAAAGCGTCGTTTCGGATAAGAAAAAAATTGTAGTCTTAGGTAGTGGTCCAAATCGTATCGGACAAGGTATTGAGTTCGATTACAGTTGTGTGCATGGTTTACTCGCTGCTAAAGAAAGTGGTTTCGAAGCTATCATGATCAATTGTAACCCTGAAACAGTAAGTACTGATTTTGATATGGCTGATAAACTCTATTTTGAACCAGTTTATTGGGAACATCTTTGGGAAATTATTGAATTAGAAAAACCTCATGGGGTAATTGTTCAATTGGGCGGTCAAACTGCTCTTAAATTGGCCGAAAAACTTCATGAAAGGGGTATTAAAATTATCGGGACTTCTTTCCCTGATATGGATATGAGTGAAGACCGCGGTTTGTTCAGCGACCTTCTTAAAGAACTCGATATCCCTTATCCTAAATATGGCGTTTCTGAAACTGCCGATGAAGCAGTTAAAATTGCTAATGAAGTTGGTTATCCTGTCTTAGTACGTCCAAGTTATGTTCTCGGTGGTCAGGGTATGAAAATCGTTATTAATGATGAAGAATTAGAAAATGCAGTTATTAGCTTATTAGGTGATTTACCTGGTAACCGTGTGTTAATCGACCATTTCTTAGATAGAGCCGAAGAAGCTGAATGTGATGTTATTTGTGATGGTGAAGATTATCACGTAATTGGTATGATGGAACACATTGAACCTGCCGGTATTCACTCTGGTGATAGTAGTGCTGTTCTTCCTCCTTTTAGTCTCAGTCAAAATGTGATGGATAAAATGGAAGAGTACAGTAAAAAATTAGCTTTCTCAATGAATATAAGAGGCTTATTGAATATTCAATTTGCTATAAAAGACGAAAAAGTTTATGTTATTGAAGCTAATCCACGTGCTAGTAGAACAGTGCCTTTTATCTGTAAAGCATATGATGTGCCTTATATCAATATCGCTACTAAAGTAATGCTTGGAGTAAACAAGTTAAAAGACTTTAATATCGAAAGAAAATTGAAAGGTTTTGCAATAAAATTGCCTGTGTTCTCTTTTAATAAATTCCCTAATGTTAATCGTGAATTAGGCCCAGAAATGAAATCAACTGGTGAATCTATATTATTCGTTAAAGATACTAAAGACCCAGAATTTAGAGAGATTTATAGCAAGAAAAGTATGTACTTGAGTAGATACTTCTCTCGAGCTAATAATTTCTTTATAGTCAATGTTATTGACTAATTTAAACCGCAACCTCAAAAATTGCGGTTTTTATTTGTTTGTTTGTTCCTTAAAACAATACTATTTAAACTTAGGCATTTTGAAACGACCTTTTATTGTCGCTTTTAAATTGCTATTATCTGGCAATCTGTAAAACGTATTCTGCAACAAATCAATACCAATCTCAACGCTGTCTCCCTCAATCTTTGTATAAGTTATCTGGCCATTCCCATTACTATTGATTTTTCGACCAGGGAATTTATTAATACGCGCTTCTGAACTTGGCGCACCAACATAATATTGATTGATATTGTTATAAGGCAATTGAGTAAATCGCAAAATTAATGTATCTGGAATAGCCGCATTGCTCATAAACACAGGATTACAATTTGAGAAGTATGTGATGTTTTCGAAATGCGAAAAATGGAATTCTATACTATCCCAATTTAAAAAATCTGAGCGCAGTGTATTCACTTCCGTAATTGAACTATTTAACACAGACTTACCCGAACTAATATTAGGAATTGGCTCTTCAATTTCAACTGCACAAGATGAAAAGGCGATTAATAAAGTGAATATATAAATTAGTTTAAAGTGAGAATCCATAAGTAAAATTGAATTGAAAAAGTGAAGTCATTTGAGAGAGGCGCATGGCTGTTTCATAAGTAACCCTATTAATTCCTCCATATTTAGGGAGATAGCCTTCGCCAAGCCCAGAACCAAAATCACCAATTTTAATATCTAAATGCATTTGATATTCAATGAAAGATTTTAATTCAGTACCAAGATATTTCTTTTTGCCTAATCCCATTCGAAATCCGGTTGTTTTTATCCAGTATTGATGTGCAGGGTATTCAAAATTTAATTGGCCATTCTGGTCGTCATTAATTGAAAATGCAATGGCTTCATTTTTGAACAGTGTATTATTAAATGATAAGCCATACATCACATATCGACCATAAGGGGCAATATAGCCTGAGAAAAATGAATATTTACGTATATCAATAGTGAGATATTGCATATTGGCACTAGCTTTACTATTAATCTCCTTTGAGTCTCGATTTTGATCATTCGTAGTGTAATATTCTATCAAAGGGTTAATATTAAATTTATAACGTTCGTTTTGGAAACCAATATTGATACTGTATTTAGGATCTATAGTAAATTCGGCTTTTAATGATGGTTTAATATTCTGCCAAGGTAAATACTTAAATGGAGCGGGAGCCAATAATATCAATGGACTGTATCCAAGTCCTGCGCCTATTGATAACCTATAATTATTGAAAGGACTCGGAAGAGGTTTTGCCTCTGTCATTTTAATCGACATAATAGTAAAGAGAATGAAGATACTTATTGGTTTAAAATATTGTCGATTCATGTTGATTTTTCTGAACTTATTCGTCATTTCTTCGTTTAGTTTTTAATTAAATGATATTTTGTGTCTGAAATTATTTTTTGTGAAAGACTAGAAACGGCACTATTATCAGGCTTTAACCCTGTTTCTATGATAGAAATATATTCGATACTACTCGTCTCAAGATTAAAAACAATGTTAATTGTAGTCGTATTTGCAAACATCATTCTTATATAACTCGAAAAATCTAAAGTAGTGATGAACGTAAATGGAATTACATAGGTGTCTAATAATCCTAGTACGATTCCAGAGACAGGCGTATTACTATGAATCATTTGTACTAATTGTACTTTCTTACATCCTGTTTGTTGGATTAAATTTTCAGAATACAATACACTTAATGGACATTTAAAATTGTCATTTCCTGATTCAGAATATTCATCTATCATTTCAGATATTAGAAAATATTGGTTGTATTGCTCTGTGCTTAAATGTTCTTTATCATCAAAACTTATACTGTTATAATAAATATTATTTTCCTTGCCATGTCTTAGCATCTCATTATGTAAGAAATATTTTCGACCATGTTTCTCCAAAGGATTTTTATATTTCTTAGTTTTTCGACTTGGTATGGCCATAAAATTTGGACTTAATAAAATCAAGGAATCTCTATCAGAATTATTCCATTTTCTTGGATATTCATTGGTGGTAATATGAATTAATGAGTCACTGCGATTTAAAGAATAATTGCGATACAATGCTTTAGTTTCCGAACGTTCTAAGGCTTCGATACTTGATTTAACTTCTGTCATAAATGGATGACGAATTGTTACAGTATCAATTTCACCGCAGCCCTTAAAATACATAACATCTTCGGTTTCAAAATCCGATAAATTATCTTCAGTATCCAAAATTTTCAATATATAATGCCCACACATTCTATTGACATTTTCGGAACCATTTCCACTTGATGCATAATGCAAAGCAAGCTGACGGATTTTGAAAGTTTCAAATGCTATGAGATGAAAAAACATCTCTGATAGAAATGAATTTGCTAATACAAAATCATCGGTTAACCGTATTTTATCTATATCCTGTGTTTTTAAATATATTGCAGAAAGCAAAACCCCTTTCATTTTAGAAATGTCTTTTGTATTCGGGTGCTTCTTCTCTAGAATTAATAAATAGGATAAGGCATGAAAATAATTTCCCGACTTATATTCAGTTAATACCATTTCAGAAAGGCTTTGCAATTCAACCTGAGGATTAAAAAATGAAGGATTTACAGATGTTAATTTTCGGCCTTCTAATATTTTTTCTGCCAATTTTAATCTGATTTGCCAGTCTGGATGTGTCATATAACCAGAGTCTACCATCATTTTCTCTAATTCATTTGGTAACTCAACAAAGTATTTTTTCCTATCTTCTCTCTTTAACATATTCTTGATATTACAAGTGTCTATTAAAGGTTTTTTATGTTGAAATGATATGCCAGGCTCTATACTATTGGGGTCGTAATGTTCGTGGTGAAATAATGGTTGATGGTGCTCTAAATTACTAATCGATACTAACGCTTTTTGAGGGTCATAACCGGCTTTAATAAATAATTCTAATCCAAGACTATCTGCTTGTAATTCATTTGCCTGACTGAAAGAATAAAAATCTTTAAGAAAATTATCTAAAGATTTTAAACGAGCATCACTTTTTTTAGTTTTCTTTAATTTTTTACGTAAATCAGATAGTTTTTGTTTGGTTCTTTCTTGATTCTTTAAATTATGTCCTAATAAAAAATGAGAAAGCTCATGGCATAAAACAAAGGCCATTTCATCTTCTGTTTGCACATTGGCTAATAAGGCTGTTGTAGCAAATATATATCCTTCATCTGTGGCAAATGCATTGTAAAATCGACTTCTTAATAAGTAAAATCTAACATTCGAATCTAAGTGGTTTTTCTCTATAATACGTTTTCCGATTGTATTGATAGATTGCCATGATGCATTGCCATAAACAACTTTACCACTTGCAAAAATATCATAAATACCAAGTAGGTTTTTTGTTGTAAATTCATTCGATTTGCTTTTTAAAATGATATCAGAGATAGATTGTTTTAAATCATTTGGAAGTGGCCCTTCGCATAACATGGGCTCGATGCCATTTTGACCCAATAACGAATATTGTATTAAAAGAAATAAGAAGCTTAGTTTAAGTTTCATTGAATATAGACTGAATAATTAGTTTTAGTTTGTAATGAATTGATAACAGATAAATGGTAAATGCCTTGAGCTAAATCTCCAACCGTTAAATTTTGAAAGGCTAAAATTTCACCCTCAAAAATTAATCTGCCTACTTGGTCGTACAATTGAATTGTGTAATCAAATTCAGAGTTATTCGTAAAGGCATTTAGTTCTTGATTGAAATAGATCAATGGAGCTTCCCATTTATTATCTTCTATAGCGGTATTTCTACCATCTAATGCATACCACTCTGGAAGTAAACTAGAATACGATTTCGTTATGCTACATTTTGGGTATAATCCAAATAGCCAATTTGAAGGATATTGTTTTCTGTTAATTGCAATAGAATTAGTGCCTTTAGGAATGTCTAAAAAACCTTTAAATTCATTTATTTTCGGGCCAAACATGAGTTGAAAACCTTCCGAATAATTTGGATTCTTATCCAACCATTTCAAATGGAAAGTATCTAAATTATTTCCAACTCCATTGTGCAAGATTTTAGGTGTGAAACATAGGCTATTACTCCCTTTATATACTGCTTTTAATAATCCACTCCAATTGCTCGTGTCTATAGGTGTGAATCGTCTTATTCTAAAATAGACTGTATCTCCGTCTACATAATCAAATGTGTCTGGAATGGAAGTTTTTAGTTTATTGTATTGTATATTTAATTCAGTAGGAGAGTGCCCAAATTGGATTTCTGCACCAGCATAATCTTGGGCAATACCTAAAGAATAAGACCAATTAGGATGAGTGAATATTGTATATGCAGATTGCAAGGAACCAGTTGAGAAATGTTTGCTAACAGTATTAGACCATTGACTTTTATAAGTTCCAGAAACTAATCGACAACGCACAAAATTATTCTTGCCAAATAAACTTTCAAGCTTAAAATTTACTGAATCTTTAATGAGATATCGTTTAATCTTACTTGTATTAAATTGGTTCGAGATATCTAGTTCTATCTCTAAGTTTTTACCTGTATAGGGATTGGTTCGTGTGATAGTCCAATTTGAATAGGAGGTATCAATGCCAATTTGACTTGAATATACAATATTAGGGGTATAACTGCCATTTGGAATTTTAATCCACTGCCCTTTAATACCAGCCCTTAAAATGCGATAACGCAAAGCTGTACCCGAAAACACATCCCAATTAGTGTTGAATTGCAACAATGTTCCAAGTGTCTTATTGTTTTTGTATTGAACTGAAATTAATGAATTGTAATTTGTGTCGGTATGATGTTCTAATTCAATTCCAGTATTACACGATTGAGGTATAAATGATATAATACTATTTGGAATTGTTTGAAATGAATAATTAAGTGGTTTAGAAATGTTAAGTGGATCTAAAACAAAGGTTGTATCTGTAAATGAATTTGAAACTGTGCCTTCAGAATATTGAAAGTTTGTTCTAATTCGTAAAGGTGAGTTGTCTGTAATTCCGATACTTTTAGTATAGAAACGATTGATATTAGAATCAATTTTATTGTTGTACTCTATATACGATATACAATTATTGTTCTGGAAAGTAGAACTCATATTGTAATAAATTGATATATAATATATCGAACTATCATTGCACGGATTACTCGAGTTTATTGAAATGGTAGGCTTGAAATCAGTTATAATTTGTATGGTTTTCCATGGTAAACTGTCGTCTTTATCTACCACCTTAGAACGCATGTAAAAAGTATCATGGTTGGTGTATAGTGGAATATAAACAGGCGTGCTCGAGTTAGCTCTTGAAGTTTTTATAGCATTTGGACTGCTAAAGTCAGGCAATACGTCAAACCAGATTTGAGTTTCAGGATAGTACGCTTGAGTTATCTTATTAATTGGACTAGTAATGATATTCGAATATTGACCACTTCTATAAAGATTACTCAAAGGATAATAGGCTGTTGTATAAATTGTTCCCGACCAATTAGATTGAGCAGAGCCATCAGACCGAATTTGTCGTGATCTAAAATTATAATTTCTGCCTAATTTTAATCCCATAACTGTATCCGTCCATGTGCCTTTAGCTATTTTA
>JADLHV010000069.1 GCA_020848595.1 Bacteroidia bacterium | reverse complement strand
CATTACCCCATGGATCTGAATATAAATCTCCGTCTGCTAAATTTGGATAGTATCCAGATGATGCATACGTAGTTGAATCATAAACATCCCAAGTCCATGCCCATGGTCCATTGGTAGATAAATCAAATAATCTCACTGAAGAGTACTGTTCAATTGTTACTCTTTCTGCTACGAAATCAACAACTGGAACTGCAGTTGGAGCTAATACGTTAAAACATTTAACGATTGAATCTTTACCTAAACAGTTTGTAGATCTTAACTTAACACATTTGTTTCCAGGAGTAGTCCACATGAATTGTGGGTTTTTGTAGTTAGCAGTGATGCCAATTTGTTCCCAAGTTCCATCGTTGTTTGCATCCCATGCATGTTGAGTGTAACCAACTTGGTTGCTATTAATAAAAGTATTAACAGTTTTAACCCAAGTAGAGGTTGGAGCAACAAAGTTAGCATTTACGCTAGTAGGAAGTACAATGTTGATTGAGAAATCGACAGTTTCACCATAATATGGTGCACCACTACAGCCAGTACAACCGTAGTTAGCTGCCATTGGATAACCTGAATAGTTACCTACGACACGCATTCTAGTTGCAGCTGGAGTAACGTTACAAGGAACAGTAAATGTTCTTGATCCTAAAGTTGATGGTGTTAATGTACTTGCAGGAACAGTAAATGATCCTAAGTATTCACCAGCATCCAAGAAATCCTTGTCGTTGTTGAAATCGATAAATACACCTATAGATCCTGCATATGTATATGCACTTGATCCACTGGCTTCTACAGTGTAAGTATTTCCTGCAGTAATGTCAAAAGCCTTTGTTGTAGGGTTAGCTAAACGCCACTCTTGACCACAGTTTGTACTTCCGCTGAATCCGTCAGCTGGTGAATTGAAAATTACCTGCGAACCTGTACTGATTCGTACTTGCTCTAGAGCAAAAATGTAGTTACTTGCTGTGTAACCACCTAAGCTCGAATTCTGGTAATAGTGGAATCCGTCACACCACGGCGCTTGCGCGTTTGCTGTCAGACTGAATAGCCCAATCAGGGGCAACATCAGCCTAAGCTTTAGCGCGTTAAATTTTGTAATTAATCTTTTCA
The DNA here is from genome assembly GCA_020848595.1 of Bacteroidia bacterium. Classification (GTDB taxonomy): domain Bacteria; phylum Bacteroidota; class Bacteroidia; order NS11-12g; family UBA955; genus JABMMZ01. The sequence continues at coordinate 6,449 of JADLHV010000069.1, read as the reverse complement.
TAATGCGAATCTTAATAATTATTTGGTTCCAAAAATAAACAAGTTATCAAATAAAACAAATTTAAAATTATTTTTAGGTTATAAAATGACAAAAAAATGATAATGATTCTCGAATGCCTTGTTAATTTGGCACTTATTAGAATTTTCTACAGTCTAATTTTTAAAATTTGACCCTCTCGAAGACTATCTGTTTGCAAATTGTTAATCTTCTTTATATTCTCTACCGAAACCCCATATTTTCTTGATATACTATATAAGGTGTCTCCTATTTTAACTACATGCTCTATTTTGGTCGAATTTGTACCAGTTGTATTGGCGCCTTTTGTTACTAATAACTTTTGACCAACACTTATCTGACTACTTGTTAAATTATTTAATGCAGTCATTTCTTCTACTGTTAGTCCATATAATCGACTTATACTATATAATGTCTCTCCTTCTCCAACAATATGATACTCTGCTATTGCTTCCTTTGTTTCGGTTGTAATCTGCCTACCGGTATCTGGTCGCGAATCTGCCTTATGCTGTAGTTGAATTATTGTACCTGCTTTAGGCTCTGTTCCTGGAACCATCAAATTCTTCTTATATAAGGTGTTAATCTTTATCGCATATTTCTGCGATATCTCCCACATGGTCTCGCCCTCCTGAACTTTATGACTCTCTACACTCGCTTTGCGCTTCTTGGGCCTTAAATACAAAACATCTCCAGGCTCTATTTGACCATGATACTTCAAATCGTTATATCGATTCAATTTGCGCTCACTCTTATCCGCCCCCTCTGCTATACTTGCAACTGTCTGATTTGGCTGAACAACCGTCGACGGTACCTTATTATATACTATATCTATATTAGCCGGTACTATTTTCGAATATGGATTATATCCCCCTAATATTAAGGTATCAAAACTTGCTAAATTGTTTTTCTCTATTGTTCGAATTAATAACTCAGCATATTTCTGATTAGTGGCATATCCAGCTTTTAATAATCCTGCTGCCCATGCTCTATAATCTGAAATCTCTAATTCAAATAATGCTGCATATCGCTTGTTTTCTTTTAAAAACCTCGAATGGTCCTTGTAACTCTCTTGAACACTCGAATAACACCTAAAACACTCCTGCAAGGCATCATCATCTTCTAATATGGTACACCCTGTCCAATCTTTCTTACATTTAATACCAAAATGATTATTGCCTTGCTTGGCTAGTCTGCTATTACCACTTCCACTCTCTAATAAACCTTGAGCTAGTGTAATACTTGCTGGAACTTTATATTCCAACATTTCTATCATCGCTATATTCTTAAATGAATCTATGTATTGTTTCACCGTCATGGTCTGTGCCATCGTATGATTCTTCAACAAACCACCAAGTATCAATACTAAAATCAAGCTTCTCATTTATTTTGCAAAATTACTATTCAGACAACTTTTTACCCTTCAGAATTGTCAACATAGTAACAATGTACTTATTAAAACGTCTTATTTCAAGTATTTGGTATCCTTCATTCCTTTTTTTGAAGGCTATTTTTTATATTGTATCAGTTTTAACTATAACATCTTCTTCTATTCACTATATTGCCAACTCATTTCAACTTCTTATTTTTGTACACTCAATATTTTATGAAATTATTTAAATCTATTGGATTCTTGCTTATTACTCTGTGTTTTAGCACCTCTATTACTGCCCAACCTGTTGAACCTGCGCCACCTAAAATTAAACTTACTTTTAGCAATAACTCGCCTAAAACGGGTGATGTGATTGAAGTTATTTTTCAATTTAATTTGCCAAACGGGTTTCACCTCTACAGTACTTATAATAAATGTGATGTTGGTCCTCTACCTTCTGTCTTCACTTTTAAACCTAATAGTTCGTATAGTCTTGTTGGACCAACTAAAAGTGTTGGAGATAAGATAATTATGGATGAAACTTTTGAATGTGAAGTCGGCGAATTTTTTACTAAAGCCGAGTTTCGTCAAAAAATAAAGATCCTTAAATCAGATTTTTCAATTTCTGGTCATTATGATGGTCAATGGTGCAGTGAAGCAGCTTGTTACCCAATTAATGAAATTCCTTTTTCAGGAAATATTAAAGCTAGTGGCTTAGATATTAAATCTGATGTAGAACCTACTATTAATATTGAAAACCCAATCGACTCTGCAAACTCTGTTTTGCCAAGTGTTGAACCTTCTAAAGTTGATTCCTCTGTAAATGACACTGCTAAAGATTGTCCTACTTGTTCTTATAAACTTAATGGTGAAAATGATGTAGCTCCTTGTGTCATTAAAAAATTCAATGGCCAATCTGCAGCTTCTGATAAAACCGATTTTTGGTCGCTTTTTGTCTTAGCTTTTTTATCTGGTTTGGTCGGATTACTTACTCCTTGTGTTTTCCCAATGATTCCTATGACTGTCTCTTTTTTTATGAAAGATGATAAAAATAAAACTAAAGCAAAATTTACTGCTCTCTTCTTTGGGTTCTCTATTATTTTTATTTACACCATTCTAGGCACTCTAACTGCTTTCATTTTTGGCGCTGATGCTGGAAATGTACTTTCTACGCATTGGATTCCTAATATCCTATTTTTTATAATATTCATCATCTTTGCCTTCTCTTTTTTTGGAGCATTCGAAATAGTATTGCCTTCTTCTTTAGTTAATAAAGCTGATAAAGAAGCCGATAAAGGCGGATTGTATGGTGCTTTCTTTATGGCACTTACTTTAGCTATCGTATCTTTTTCTTGTACAGGACCAATTGTTGGATCCGTTTTAGTTGGTGTATCTGGAGGTGAATGGCTAGGACCTGTTATTGCCATGTTTGGATTCGGATTGGCTTTCGCTTTACCTTTTACTTTATTTGCTCTTTTCCCTTCAATGTTGAATACTTTACCTAAAAGTGGTGGTTGGTTAAATGCAGTTAAAGTTTGTTTAGGATTTTTAGAATTGGCTTTTGCTCTTAAGTTTTTAAGTGTAATTGACCAAACTTACCATTGGCATTTACTTGATAGAGAAGTTTATTTAGTTCTTTGGATTGCCATTTTTTCATTGATGGGTATTTACCTTCTTGGTAAACTAAAATTTGCTCACGACTCAGATTTAAAATTTCTTAAAGTACCACGTCTCTTATTTGCCATTATAACTTTTTCTTTTGTTATGTACCTTATTCCAGGATTATGGGGTGCGCCTTTAAAATTCTTATCTGGTTATCTTCCTCCAATGAGCACTCAAGATTTTGATATTAATCGAAATATCCGAGAAGCCAATGGTATAACAGGCAATATCTGTCAAAAACCATCTTATGCTAATGAATTACATTTACCGCATGGTTTGAGTGGTTACTATGACTATGATGAAGCAATTGCTTGTTCTAAAGAATTAAAAAAGCCTTTATTCATAGATTTTACTGGTCATGGTTGTGTCAATTGTCGCAAGATGGAAGAAAAAGTATGGAGTGACCCTCGTGTACTTAATATATTAAAAAATGAATATGTCATTGCTTCCTTATATGTGGATGATAAAAAAATTAAACTCGACCCGTCTGAATATTTCATTGGTCGCCAAAGTCGAAAAAATATTACAACTTTAGGTAAGAAAAATACTGAAATTGAAGCTTGCTATTTCGGTGCTAATTCTCAGCCCCTTTATTGTTTACTCGATAAAAAGCAAAATTTACTTCAAGCTCCCGTTGGAACTGAAATAAATGGAAAATCTTTTAATTCAGATGAGTTTTTGAAATTTCTAGAAGAAGGTTTGAAAGAATATAAAAAAAGAAATCCATGAGTCATATAAAATCACATTTCCTTGAAGCGCGCGATATTTTAGAAGCGTTCCTAGCAGATGAATCCAATTTCGAAAGAATTGCTCTTGCAGGCGATATCATGGTAGAATCGATTAAAAATGGCGGTAAAATATTGAGTTGTGGTAATGGCGGTAGTCTTTGTGATGCCATGCATTTTGCAGAAGAATTAACTGGTAGATACAGAGAAAACAGACCTGCTATTCCTGCTATTGCTATTGCCGATTCAAGTCATATTGCCTGCGTAGGTAATGATTATGGATACGATTTTATTTTTTCAAGATACCTAGAAGCACTAGGAAATAAAGGAGATGTATTACTCGCTATTTCTACAAGTGGTAATTCCAAAAACGTCCTAAATGCTATCGAAGTGGCTAAAAATAAAGGATTAAAAATTATCGGATTAACGGGCAAAAATGGTGGTGCAATGGCAAATATTTGTGATGTTGAAATTCGCTCTCCTCACTCAAATTTTGCTGATAGAGCTCAAGAAATACACATCAAATGTATCCATAGTTTGATTGATCATATTGAGAAAAATCTATAATTAAAATAGATTTCTATTCTTTAAACTTTTTAAACAAACAAAAGGCTTCCATTTCTGAAAGCCTTTGTTTCTATTATGAAAAAATTTACTAATCTACACTTATATAGACGACAAAATATCTAATAACGCTGCATTAATAGTAATATTTTTTTTAAATCAAGCTTTTTATTTAACGAAGTAATGTCCTGGTTTTACTAACATGCTCTAATTTCGTCTTCAGTTTTTATGTTTATCAGAGCGTATGGTTCTGCCGTGTATGGCGTTAATGCCTATACTATTGCAGTAGAAGTTAATGTGAGTGGAGATGGAAGTAAATTCGTTATGGTCGGCTTGCCAGATAATGCTGTTAAGGAAAGTTGGACTAGAATAATGACTGCTTTTAAAAACACTGAACTCAGTTTTCCGAGAAAGAAAATTGTAGTTAATCTCTCACCTGCAGATATCCGAAAGGAAGGCAGTGCCTACGATCTGACTATCGCTATTGCTATCTTAGCTGCCGATGGACAACTTATTGATAGTAATATTATTAGTGATTATGTCATAATGGGAGAATTATCCATGGATGGAAGTGTATTACCCATTAAAGGTGCTTTACCCATCGCTGTGCAAGCTCGAAATGAAGGTTTTAAAGGTTTCATTTTGCCCCATCAAAATGTCAAAGAAGCAGCTTTAGTAGAAGGACTTGAAGTTATTGGTATTAATAATATCTCTGAACTAGTTAATCATTTTAAAGGAATTCAAATACTTGAACCTAATCATGAAAACCCTCTTGTTGATTTTCAAATCTCTGCTTCTGAGTTTGATCTAGATTTTTCTGACGTACAAGGTCAAGAAAATATTAAAAGAGCCATGGAGATTGCCGCAGCTGGAGGTCATAACATCATTTTAATTGGACCGCCCGGTGCTGGAAAAACAATGCTTGCAAAGCGTTTACCCGGAATTTTACCTCCTATGACCTTAGAAGAAGCCTTAGAAACTACTAAAATCCACTCTGTAGCGGGCCGATTAAATGAAAACAATGGATTAATAGCCCGTCGACCTTTTAGATCGCCTCATCACACAATTAGCGATGTTGCTTTAGTAGGTGGTGGCAACCATCCTCAACCTGGTGAAATTTCTTTAGCGCATAATGGGGTTTTGTTTTTAGATGAATTACCAGAATTTAAAAGAACTGTATTGGAAGTGATGCGTCAACCTTTAGAAGATCGAAAAGTTAATATTGCTCGAGCCAAATTCTCTGTCGACTATCCTGCTAGTTTTATGTTAGTAGCAAGTATGAACCCCTGCCCCTGCGGCTATTTTAATCACCCTGATAAAGAATGTACCTGTGGCTCTTTGAATGTCCAAAAATACCTCAGTCGTATTTCTGGTCCCTTGCTTGATAGAATTGATATTCATATTGAAGTCACGCCTGTTAGTTTTGATGAATTAGCCTCCCGAAAACGCAATAATGAATTGAGTGAAATTGTCAGAAATAGAGTTGTAGCTGCTAGAAATATTCAACAGATTCGTTTCAATGGCCATTCAGGTATCTATTGCAATGCGCAGATGCCTGGCAATCAAATTAAGGAACTTTGCGCCATTAATGATGCTGGCAATCTACTATTAAAAAATGCTATGAGAATTCAAAATCTCAGTGCTCGTGCTTACGACCGAATACTAAAGGTTGCTCGAACAATTGCGGATTTAGACAACTCAGTTGACATTAAAACCGAACACCTCGCAGAAGCCATTCACTACAGAAGTCTAGATAGAGAAACTTGGACTGGGTAATACTTGACTTTCCTAAATTTGTTTTACTTCTAAGCTTAAGATTTATCCTCATTTGTAAAGTAATCTAAATGTTCTGAATTAATTTCTAAGTTCTATTTCATTACCAATTTATAAGCTATTTTAAGATACAAACTTAAAATCGAATTACTAACTTACCCTGCTATTTTAAACATAAATTTATTTATATGTCTTGTTATTTTAAATTCTACGCATAGAATATCTATAAAATATCATGAGAAAAGGCGCTTAAAAAAGAATAGTAAACCAATTGCAGGATTAAACAATTAAACTGTAAACTTCTTTTCAGGACGAGTCATCCTCCTTTTACACCACCTTG
>JADLHV010000068.1 GCA_020848595.1 Bacteroidia bacterium | reverse complement strand
ACTATTTTTAAAACTATTATCTGCAATTCCAAGGGTAGCACTTTTTTTATACAAATAGACAGCGCCAGCACTATACAGAGAATCCAAACCTAAAACATTGTGATCTTCCTGTCGTGCACCCACTATGGCATAATCTCCAGAAATGGCTACAGCATATCCAAATTCATCGTTAATTCCTCTATCCGAAGCTACAACTTTTTGAACCTGACTCCAAACACCATTATTGAAATTAAAAATATAAGCAGATCCAGCATTTAAAAGAGAATCAGTATCTATAGAATTCTGATCATCCTTATAGGCACCAACGATGGCGAAATCTCCAGAGATGGCAACAGTGAATCCAAACCAATCTTCCACTCCCCTATTAGATGCCACAATTTTTTGAGCTAAAGTCCAAGCTCCAATATTATTTTTAAAAATATAAGCAGAACCAGAATTTGAACGTGTATTGCCTCCAGAAGTATCTTCATCTTCCAAATAAGCACCAATAATGGCAATATCTCTAGAAATAGCAACAGAGAAACCAAAATAATCATCAATACCTCTGTCTGGAGCTACAATTTTTTGAACCTGTATCCATGATCCTGAATTATTGGCGAAAATATAGGCAGATCCAGCATTTTCAATAGGATTAGCACCATTTTCATCTTCATCTTCACCATGAGCACCCACTATTAAATAATTATTCCAGATGGAAACAGAATTACCAAAAAGGTCATTTGGTCCTCTATCAGAAGCTACAATCTTTTGTACTTGCGACCATGTACCAGAAATATTTTTAAAGATATAAGCAGAGCCTGCACCATTGATGTTATTACTGCCCAAAGAATCTTCATCTTCTCGATTAGCGCCTACAATTAAATAAGCGCCCGAAATGGCTACTGAAATTCCAAACCAATCGTTAGCCCCTCTGTCTGAAGCAACAATCTTTTGAATTTGCGACCAAGTGCCATTGTTATTTTTAAATATATAAGCAGAGCCAGAAGAACTTAGCGTATTAGCACCCGATACATTTTCATCTTCAAGATGCGCACCGATAATGGCATAATCACCAAAAATAGCGACAGAATGTCCAAAAAAATCATTAGAAGATCTATCAGAAGCTACCAATTTTTGAATAAGAGTCCAATTACCTGCAATATTTCTTAATATATAAGCAGAGCCAGCATTACTAAGAGAATCAGTTCCAGAAGTATCATTATCTTCACGATAAGCACCAACAATAGCATAATCACCAGATATAGCAACCGCATAACCAAATTCATCCATAGGAGCTCTATCAGTGGCTACAGTTTTAACAACTTGATTCCAATTTTGAGCATTTAGACTATTTAATGCACTTAATAAAATAAATAAAGTCAAAATCAATAGAGAAATAGCCCAATTGGTGAGTCTTTGAGGTAAAATTTGATTTTTTCCCATCCTATAATTTTCTATCAATAACTATCATTTTTGTTCTGAAATATTAAGCACATTTATTAAATTACTTTAGATTTTAAAAGCCAAAATTCTTAATCCTTTACAAACTTTTTACTGATGACACCATTAACTGTTTCTATTTGTAACAGATAAACTCCATTAGATAAATTGGATACATCGAGCGTATTATTTTCACTTAAATTGATATTGATAGTTCTACCCATTGCATCTAAAATGTTTATTGAAATAATTTTGTTTATAGATTCAATAAGTAGAAAAGAAGCAGCAGGGTTTGGATAAACAAAAAACTGTTCATCAGATTCTAAATCACTAATTCCAACTTTAAAATTACAATTTAAACTAAATTTAGCTGCAGCATCTTTATTTATCCAGGTAGCTTTAGCATTCGATGTATCATCCACTTCTATGCAGGAAAGGTTGGGATTTGAAGTAGCATTAAAATTTTGAGCTGAAAGAAAATTCGTACTAATGTTTTTCATTATCAATACCTTTAAATTATTTTGACGACAATCAATATAAGGTGTTTCTAAAGTTGTATTTTGGTTTATGCTTGTATGACTCAAATCCAAAGTAATAATACTATTTTGTGCACAGATTAGAGAAATCAAGGCCGTATTTTGACTTAAATCTAAGAAGCTAATGTTGTTCATACCACAAAATAATGTTTCTAATTTCGTGTTTACAGTTACATCCAAAACACTAATACTATTATTACTACAATTTAATCCTTCTAATAAACTGTTCTGACTCAAATCAATTGACGATAATTGATTATTTGAAACATTTAATCCAATTAATAAGGTATTTTGACTTAGGTCAATAGATGTTAGTTGATTGTTACTAGCGACTAAAACAGACAGATTCGTAAAAGCTTCAATTCCAGTTAAGTCGGCAATATTTTCGTTACTAATATTTAAATAAGTAGTAACTAAAGCTTCAACTTCTTGTATTTCATTGTCACCATTTGAATTAATACTACTATTCCCTACCAAAATAGCTTTAAAACTAGCGTCTGGAATATTAACATTTTGAGCAATAGCGCCTAAACTAGTTGCAATAGAAATAGTTGTGAGTAAAAAAGATTTTATCATGATGTATTTTTTAATTGTGTTAATTCTTATTCTTTAGTAAATTTTAAATTTGAAAGACCTTCGTCAGTTTCAATTTGCAGAAGATAAACTCCTTTAGATAAATTGGATATATCAATCGTGTTACTTTCATTAAAATTAACATAAATAGTTCTGCCCATTGCATCTAAAATCGCAACAGAAATAATATTGTAATGTGTCTCAATAGTCATCTGAGAATTGCTTGGATTTGGATAAACGCTTACTT
>JADLHV010000067.1 GCA_020848595.1 Bacteroidia bacterium | reverse complement strand
TAAAATCGATTGCAAGTAAAGGAGAGCTCTTTTTTTATTTTTAAATAGGAGGAAGAAATCACCTCTTTTTACATTTTTGTCTTGTTTTAATTGATTGTACATACCCGACTCGAATGCACCAGCCCGAAGAGCTAAAAGAGCTAAACCGAGTCCACCGCCAATAAAATAAGCGGTATTCCATGCAAACATTTTACCGACAAAACCAGCGGCAACAGCACCCAATGCACCAAAAGAAACGATAATCATGGTGCCGATTCCTCGTTTATCTTTATGCATTGTTTCACTTACTAAAGTAATACCAGCGCCTAATTCACCTGCTAATCCGATTCCTGCAATTAATCGACAAATTATATATTGGTCAATATTGCTGACTAATCCATTTGCGATATTAGCCAAAGAATATAACACGATAGAGCCAAACAAAACCGAAACTCTACCCTTTTTATCACCAAGAATACCCCAAAGTAAACCACCTAGAAACATTCCAAACATTTGCCAATTAAAAATGGCTATCTCATAGATTTTGTAATCGGCTTCGGCTAAACCAAGTGCTTTTAAACTCGGTTCTTTCACCACATTAAAAAGGATTAAATCGTAAATATCAACAAAGTAACCTAATGCAGCAATGACAATGATCCAATATGTATTTTTTTCTTTTGTCATGGCTAAACTTTTTTAATTAAATAGATAATTGATTAAAACGACGTACTTAAAGCGAGTCTAACGCCACTAAAAGCTGGTTCCACCCTGCAAATTCCACCGGTACAGTTTACACCTTGAACTTGTTTAATATAAGCCAAAGATACCACTGTAGGTCCTGAAGTATACCCAACAAAACCGCTGTAGTAATGTATAATTTTATCGGAAACTACGCCTTTAGAAAAAGAAGATCTATATGGTACAGTATTAACCATATCTCCAATACTAAAACTCCAATGAGGAGAATTTAACTCTAGAACACCGTTAAAGAAACTACCTAAATCTGCTGTAGTTTCGAGGTATTGCGATTCAAAACGAATAGAGTACTTCTTAGTCAATTTATAAACAATTTCGAAAAAAGGTGTAATGGTTTCGACATCGTGATAAGTTGAGTCTCTAACTTTTTGTTCAAATCGACTTTGGTCGTAGAAAATACTTTGAAGACCCACCTTTACTTTTAAGTTCTTATTAACTTTGTGCTGCACTTCTAAATAATATTCGCTAAAAAGATGCAAGGCATTTCCGGAAGTATCCCCATTAGATTTTAGACTATTGACATTAGAAGCATTCATAGTGATAGTAGTACCTCTGCGCGGCGTTATAATTATTTCGCCTTGCATAGATTCCTCACCTAAAAATTGAGTTACGGCATTATAACGCGCTAATAATCGGTAAGTATTTTGACGTGTAATAGAAGGATTATACCCTACTAACCCGTTATTTAATTGCTCGTAAGGACTTGTTCTAAGCACAAAGTTTTCGACCCTTTTGTATTGTAAATTAGCCCCAAAAGAGAACTTTTTATTTTTACCTAATCCAGCTCTTGAATATCCAATTGTAGAGAAGATAATGTTTCCAGCTTTATTAATTAATGCACTTCCATCTTGATTTTGAATGGCTTCTTTCGTTTTATAATTGTATTCATTGTACAAACTCAAAGACTTGTAACTTAGGCGTGCATAACCATTAAAAGCATACGTATTATATTTTGGAATAAATCTATCAGCTAAGTTTTGGCTATTGATTTGGTCAACCACTTTGTTCATATTATCTTGAGCTAAAGTTCTGTTAACCGTAGAAACACCTCCAGTAATATTTAACTTTTTATATAAAGGGCCATTATACTCTGCGTTAAAACCTTTGATAGCTTCAGGAAAAACGCCAAATTTATCACTAGGATAATTTCCTTTTTGTTGACCAGCGAATCCTTTAAGCGATACATTTCCGATGGTGTATTTAACTCTTAAACCTTGAATAGCATAATCTAGTCCTAGTAGCCTTTCTTCATAAGCTCTAAAGATCATTCCAGAGGCGAACTGATCATAAAAATAGCCCACAGTTAAATTTAGATTACCTACGTCTTTAGATGCTTGCCAAAAACCTACCCCTTGCTTGTTGTAAACAGTTTGAGGATTTAATAAAGGCGAATTATTAAACATATCATAACGCAAAGAAAAACTATACCCTTTAACATTATAGTTCAAATACAACCAAGCATCGGTACTACTTTTATATTTATTATACACCTCAGTAGTAGCTCCAATTACAGAGTCTCTATCGTAAAATTGGGTATTACTCATGAAATTACCAGACAAGACACCCTTGTCGTTATCTTGAGCATTAAGGTTTAAGTTCCCTAGTAGTACTAAGGCTAAAAATAGTCTTTTCATCCGTCGTCGAAAATAATGAAAATTTATTTAAAATCCGCAACTAGTTAAATTCGATTCTTATTGAATAGTTTTCTCCAAACGATATAAATGTGATTGAAGAGATTTGTCCAAAATCCATAATGCCTACTTAAAACACGAAAGCGCTCATTATTGCTTTTATTTCTGTTCTTGGTAGAGAATCCATCTAAAGTAAAACAAGAGAGAATACTTTGAAGATTCAATACTTGTTTACATTGTTTTAAGCACTTAATCATCCAATCAATATCAGAGACAAATCGGTATTGTTCGTCGTATGGTAAGGCTAAATTTCTTTTAATTACAAAGCTTTGATGACCAACATTCATACCCAAACTAAACGACTTCCAGGTCAACTGGCTCGGTAATTTTCTTGTGCTTAATTCGGACCTAATACCCAATTCATTCCCATTAACATCTACCATCATAGTTTCGGCGTAGATTGCATCTGGACCAGATTCTAAGGCTTCCAAAAGAGCCTTAACAGATTGGCTATTATAGGCATAATCACCAGAATTAAGAAACCATACATAATCACCTTCTGCCATTTTTAAACCTTTATTCATGGCATTATAAATCCCTTTATCAGGTTCCGAAACCCATTTATTAATGAAGTTTTGTTGTTCAAGAAAACTGCGTGTACCGTCAGAAGAACCACCATCTACAACAATTAACTCAATAGAGTGAGCAAAGCTACCTGACTTAAAAATATCCAATGTTTTTTTTAAGCCCTCGAGGTTGTTATAGGCGATAGAAACGACCGATAAAATCATGCCTTTGTTGGAGACGGCGGCGAATTTTTAAAATAAGTAGCCAACCACATCACAATCAAAATTATTAAAGACATAAGTATGGCAATTGAAATTATTTTTTCAATTAAATCCGTTTCGCTCTTACCTTTATCAAAATACAATTTCAATTTATGTTTACCTGCAGGAACACTTAAACCTCTGAGGGTATAGTCGACCTTATTTAAAGGCACCACTTCATTATCAACAACCGCTTTCCAATTTTCATAATAAATTTCCGAAAATACCAGATAGCCATCTTGAGTATTATTGACCTCATACACCATGGTATCAGGATGATAGCTAAGTAATTTTGCATAAGCCAAGCTATCAACCATATATTCCTTAGACTTTAAGGATTTATTGGCTTCAAAGCTTTGATCAAAACTTGCTTCCTTAGCGGCATCTACCTTTTTAAGGGCATCCATATCTTCGATTGCATTTTTATGTGCAGAGACTTTACTAACAAACCATGCATTACCGAGAGCAGTAGGACGTTGAACAAAACCACGAGCTTCGCCTTCGTTTTTACCGATTAAATATTTGCAATTTAAAATATCTAGAGCCTTATCTTGATATTCCTTTTTAGAGATTAACTCAGAGATTAAATCTTGATAACGACTTAACTTCGCTGGGTCGTAGCCACCAATCATTTTATGGAATTTAGCTCCTGCGTTATCATTAAAAGGATCCTTAGTTAAATCGAGTATTCTAAAATGCGGGTCCTTATCAGCCATAATAGCATTATCAACCTGGTCAGGCTCAAAAGAATCGGTTACTTCTCCCCTATCATGCGTAAAATCACTCCAATTTAAATACCTCCAATCTACGCCTATTAAATCTATAGCTGCTAGAACACCAATAATAGCTATGGCCATTTCTTTTTTCAATTTATTATTGAACCATGCCCAAAAAAGGCCAAATACCGCAGCAATAAAGATAAAAGAACGCAAAGCATCTTTTCTGAGTAAAGAGGCTCTATCTTCTTTTAATAAAGAAACGATATTAGAATTTCCACCTTTTCTTAATTCAACATCCGAAGCGCCTTCTAAATCGACGAAAGAAGGTCCCATTATCGCCATTAATAGACAGAAACCGCCAACAATATAAAACGTCATTTGAATTTTCTTCCAAATTTTAGAATCATATTCCTTTTCAGTATTAACTACAGCTTGTTCAGCTGGTGCTTTATTAGATTTTGCTTTTCCAAGTTTCCAATTTTCGTAAAGTACTTTAATACCCAAAAATCCTAATAAAGGCATAGTAACTTGAGCGATACAAAAAGCCATCATTGGAGTACGGAACTTATTAAAATAAGGCAAATGATCGAATAAAAAGTCGTTTATAATTGAAAAGTGCTTACCCCAACCAAGAATAAACGAAATAATCGTCATAATTAAAATTGGCCATTTTATACTGTCTTTAACCACCACCAATCCAATGAAAAACAAGAAGATGATAATTGCTCCAATATAAATTGGACCAGAGGTAAAAGTCAAATCGCCAAAATACAAAGGCGCTTGCTCGTAATTGCCTTCAGTAGCTTCATAAAATTTAGAACCAGGGCCAACTTTTTCGACACTACTTCCACCATAAAATCCTGGTATAAGCAAGGTAAAAGTCTCGCCTTTACTATAGCTCCAATCAAAAGCATAATCTCTATTCAATCCCTTTTTACCAGTCTCCTTCTGATTATAACCATTATTTGCTTTTGCCATGTCATTTCCTCCACGCATGGTATTATCGGCAAACTTAGAAGTATTTATAATTTTGGTAATATTGGCTGATACACCAGCACCTACCGAAACAACGGATATAAGTGTAGCAATGAGCAATTGTTTAATATTTTTTTCTTGAATCAGTTTTACCAAGTAGTAAATCCCCATTACTAATAGACAAATAATGGTATAAAAGGTAATTTGATAGTGGAAATAATACACTTGTAAAGCCATATTAAAGGCTAATGTAACGCCACCGAGTAAATATTTTCCGCTAAATAACCAATGTAAAGACGCCAATAAAGCTGGAATAAGCGCCATAGCCAGCACTTTAGTATAGTGAGCCGCTTCGACACTACTAATACTGTAGGTAGCAAAACCATAAGCAATAGCAGCTAGAGCACCATAGGTTGGTTTGACCTTAAAAGCGTTCATTAAAAGATAAAACCCAATAAATGAAAGGAATAGAATTCTAAATGGATAAGCGGTGCTATTAAAAGGCGTTAAATAATTATACGACTTAACATAGTTACCACTTGGCTTACCTTTAATTAAAGTAGAAGGCATTCCAGAAAAAATACTATTTGTCCAACCTGGAAATTCTCCATCCTTATCAGTGTACTTTACTAACTCAGTACCCTTGAGTAAACCTTGCGTTACGTCGTCCTCTTTATGAATTTTACCATTAAAAGTTTCCTTGTAATATAAGAATCCAACCACGAAAAACACGAGTACCACGATTGCATGTGGCTTGATATCCTGCATTAATTTATTGAGGTTCATATCTGCAAATATAAGATATAGAACAATTCTCAAGATATTTTATAGGAAAAAATCCGACGGATTTCGAAACTTGACCGCAATAAGGTATTTTTGCCCTAATGAAGTTTCTACTGCAAACGTTTTTCAAGGGCCTTTATTTTTGGTTCACCGACCGTACTTTTAGAACATTTGTTCGATTGAGTATTGTTTATGGTTCGGCCAAAAGATATACCAGAAAAAAAATACATATTCCTGAAGGACAATTAGTAGTTGCCGATGCCAAGTCGTTTATTTGGCAATACCACGAAATTTTCCATAAAAAATATTATAATTTTAAAACAAATTCAAGTCATCCAATTATTATTGATTGTGGATCTAATATTGGTTTAAGCGTATTGGGATTTAAAAAGCAATACCCAGATGCAGAAATTCATGCTTTTGAAGCAGATTCTGAAATTTGCAAAATACTTAATTCAAATATCGAAGGCAATAAGCTTAAAGGTGTTCATGTGCATAATCAAGCTGTTTGGATAAAAGATGCCGAATTACTTTTTGCTTCTGAAGGCGCAGATGGTGGTCAATTAAGTCAATCTAACGAAGCCTCAACTAAAGTAGATGGTATCGACCTAAATAGATTCTTGAGTAGATTCGATAAAATTGATTTTCTTAAAATAGATATTGAAGGTGCTGAAACTTCTGTGCTGCCACATATTAAAAATTTGATGAAAAATATAGACAACTTATTTGTCGAATTTCATTCATATAACGGACAAACACAATTGCTTAATGAAGTCATTCAGGCTATAAGTGCCGATGGACATAGAATATTTATGGAAAATGTAGCTGGTCGTCAAGCCCCTTTTGTAAATAAGAATGGCAAATATGGCATGGACTTACAACTGAATATTTTTGCTTATAGGATTTGAAAATACTTCACGTCAATACCATTGATACTGGCGGCGCTGCTATTGCGGCTAAACGTTTGCATTTATTATTGCTTCAAAGAGGTATTGAATCAAAAATGCTCTTCCTTAAAAGAAGTGGGCATGTTCAAATTCCTGAATCCTATTATTTAGAAGACCAATATTCTGCCAATACTTTCAATGCATTAGTAAAACTTAACACCATTTATAATAGACGTACAACATTTTATAAGCCCTCTGTATATTTTAATGGTCCAGATAGTTTGTTCGATATCAGTACACATCCATTATTTCAATGGGCAGATGTAGTCCATTTACATTGGGTCGTTAAAATGCTCGATTGGAAGAAAGTTTTTAAACATAAAGACAAATCATTTGTTTGGACATGTCATGATATGAATCCATTTACTGGTGGCGAACACTATAACACGGGTTATAATGGCGAGTTTAAATCGGTTTCAAATAGAAATATCCAACTCAAACAAACAGCTATAGAAAAGAATAAACTTAAAGTTATAAGTCCAAGCAATTGGTTAGCTGATTTGGCAAGAGATTCTAAAGTGTTTAGAAATATAGAGGTAAATGCAATACGCAACCCAATTGATGATGAAGTTTTTAAACCAATAGAAGTCGCTAATGCATCGATAAATAGGCATGAAAAAAAGAATATACTATTTGTTGCCGAAAATCCTCATGATTCACGAAAAGGCTTTAATATTTTATTGGATGCCTTGCAAAACATGCCTTCAGATAAATATCAACTTTCGGTTATTGGCAATAAACATTATGTCGAGTCGATCTTCCCTGAAGCACATTTTTATGGAACAATTCGAGAAGAATCAGAATTGGTGAGCATCTATAATAATTCTGATGTATTTGTTATTCCTTCAATTGAAGACAATTTACCTAACACGGTTTCGGAAGCCCTATTATGTGGTACTCCAGTTATAGGATTGTCTGTTGGTGGAATAAAAGAAATGATTGTAGATGGTCAAAATGGTTTTTTAGCAAAAGATATTCAAGATTTCCAAAGTGCATTGGAAAAAGGTATTCAACAGCCCTTTAATAGGTCTAAAGTTAGAGAGCAAGCCTTATCACTTTTGCCAAAAGAAAAGATTATTGATAGTATTATCCATGTCTACTCATCGCAATAGATGAGCTACCCCATTGATAGTTTTATCTTCTCCATCTAAATCAGTAAAATTTATAATATATAAATATACACCATCAGGGCATAATTGATTTTTATATTTCCCATTCCAAAAAACGCCTTGCTCTTTGGTTTCAAAAAGCTTCTCACCCCATCGATTAAAAATTAATAACTGGAATTTTTTATACTGACAATCTGCTGTATAGGCAAAGCTATCATTTATATAATCAGCATTAGGTGTAAAAACATTTGGAACTATTAATGTACATTCATTTTGACAATCGACAATAAAAAAGCTAGTATCTATAATGCCAAAATCACTATACATACGAACTTTAATTTTTCCATTAAAATGTGTTACAAATTTCATTGTAGAATCAGAACCAATGCGATAAAATCCTTTACCTGTATCAATATACCACACACTCGAATCTGGAATTCCTTTAAATTTTGCTCTAAAAGTAGTGAATTGATGTGAACAAAATCCGTCGAACTCTGCACCCATTATATCTTTACATTTTATAACAGAAAATGATTTAACAATGCTATCATTTGAACTCGAAATTAATTTGACTTTAAAATTACCTGTAGAATTAAATTTAAAACTGAACTTTAATGGCGCTTTAATAGTAAAAAAGCCTCGACCAGTATCAATATGCCAATCAACTGAATCAAGGCTCCAAGAAGTTGTTTCAAAAACGATAGAATCCTCTACGCAAACATTCTTAACCTCCAAATTAGAAAAAGGATAAATATAAAATAGAGGCAAACCATAAATACAATTATTCATTCCAACACTTACAGCATTGAGCTCAAAATTACTAGCAGCCCCAGTAGCATTAGGTGTGTTAATTCTGGCAATGAACTTAGAAGCAGTTTGAGCTACATATAAATTTCCATCAAAGGCATAATTAATATTGCCAAGAGTCACAGCTGTTTGAAGCGTTATTACACTGTTCTTAATGTCTGTACTATTATAATTCGTTAAATCAAATTGAGTAAGTTTCTTAGTTAGCAGATGCGATACATAGAGTTTATTACCATCAGGAGAAAAATTAACCCCATAAGGATCGTATAAATTTTTTATTACAATTGGATTACTGATTACGCCAGTTTGATTATCAAAGTCGCAAATCTGAGCATACCCAGAATAATCATAACAAGTGAAAGCGAATTTTGAATAATCCTGATTAAAACGCATAGTACCAATAGTCAAATCTACTTTTTCGCCCATGCTAAAACTCCCTTTTCTTTGCACCCCGTTTGCATCGATTAAAAAAGTATGTAAACTATCATTATTTAGACCCTTAATAACAATCCAATAGTCTACGCCATTACTGTGCATTGCAGGCTGCATATGTTCCGACATTACACCAGCCAGTTTTACATTTTTAACTTTAACATCGCCCAATCCACCATTCAAATTCATATCGACAATTGAATAACAGAAACCAGCAGAGCCGCCGTATTCGGGAACTGTAAAAACATAAAACTCCTTTTTACTATTCTGAGTAGGATGTTGCAAAACAATGGCCGATTGCGATGAACTTGGACTACCTGTTAAACCAAGTCCGTTTGGCATTACTTGGTGATTTCTATTATACACTTTCATACCATCGGTATAGAACCAAAAATTACCGAATTGATCTGTTGCTCCTGCCGAACCTTCGCCCGTTTTAACCGCTGATGTAAATGTATCTGGAGGAGTCGTTCTAAAATCTAAACCTAAATAATCGCCGAAACACCATTTCGGAGAAATATTTAATTGACAAAGGGCCTCACTTGTATAACCTAAAATCAAAACACACAAAATAGAAAAAAGCCCAAGTCTCATGAATCAAATTTAAATATTATTTTTACAAATACCAATTTAAAAAAATATTTTATTTATTTCTTTCATCTAATATTGATGTCGAATCTTTTAAATACTGCATAAACAATTCGGTGAAATGCCGAGCAGATTGACTTGAAAGGTGACTACCATCGTAACTTAAAAAATCTGATGAATTAAAAGTTGGCATTACTAAAACACCTTGATTACTGATAGAGGTTAAAAGCTTTTTAACTGAGTTATTTGTTGCGCTATCTTCTAAATTTATCATAGATTGTGCACAGGGCATTCGCACTAAAATGGGTTCGTATCCTAGTGATTTTAATTGAAGCACCTTAGACTTGAAAGCTGTCTCTGCACTATAACTATAAGATTCATTTTCGAATTGTTGTTTGTATGGACTAAGCGCAGAACTTGAATCGAATGGATATCGATCAGAAGCTGCATAACCTGTCATTAAATCATAATTCTCGTAGTAAGCTTCTCCCTTATAAAATTTATAAATATCAGATAAAGCGTGATGATCAAAGAAATTCAATTTAGGATAAATATTCGTTTTAATCCATTTATCTTTATTACTCCATGCTTGAACCGATTTAAAATGTGTGTTATTAATAGAACTAGTCATGAAAGAATTGGCAGAGACCCCAATAACAATAATTTTTAAGCCCTTTGGATTTAATTTTTTAAGTGCATGAGTAATTAAAAGCGAATCGGGACTTGCGCTGCTAAATCCGAAATTAAAAGCCGACATATTCATTTGAGACAAGAACTTAGTATCTACGCCACGATAAATTCTAGAATCTCCAACAAATACAATATCATATAATTTAGTATCATTCACCTTAACTGCCCAAAATGCTTCACGTAACATAGGACTAGAAGGCAAGCGCGGTAAAAGGAAACCCAATAAAACAATCCATATTGGCACAAAAACAAGCAAAGCTTTAATGCCTTTTGATGCTCAAATATTTCGATTTTGATTAGAGTTTGCCATTAAAATTGAAAATAAATAAATTGTTGTTCAGGACCTCTAAAATAAATCGTTATTGCAATTAATAAAGCAAAAAAAGCAGCCTCAATTACGGGGAATTTTGAAAGCTTCGATAGATAAGAACGCCAATCTATCCATTCAATTGCAGCAGCTAAAATAAGCCAAATAAATGCATTTGTTAATACAATTTCTTTAACAGGCGTGTTATGCCAAGAAAACAAACCTGTATACACATTGATAGCATCTGTTAAAGATTCGGATCTAAATAAAACCCAAGTCAATACTACTACAATGAAAGTAAATAGACGCCATAAACGAGCAGTAAGCAATCCTTTAATTAGACCTTTCAAGGCATTTTCGATACTGAGCATAAGGGCATGAGCAGCGCCCCATAAAAGGAACGTATAATTAGCGCCATGCCACAAACCTGAGAGCAACATTGTTATCCATCGATTATATTCTGCTCTTAATTTTCCTTTCCTTGAACCACCCATCGAAATATAAACATAATCTCTAAAGAAAGAGGAAAGAGAAATATGCCATCGTTTCCAAAAATCGCTAAATCCAGAAGCCAAATAAGGATGATTAAAATTTAATTTAAAATGAATTCCGCATATTTTAGCAATACCTCTTGCAATGGTACTGTAGCCATTAAAATCGAAATAAATTTGAAAAGAAAATGCCAACATGCAAAACCACCAAGATAAAGTACCCATAGAGGCATCAACACGATCAAAACAATTATTAACGTATACCGCCAGGTTATCGGCTAAAACCATTTTTTGAAACAATCCGTAGATACAAGTTTTAATACCATTATAAAGTTCTAAACTATTAATAATTTCATGACGCTTTAGCTGTGAAAGAATATCGCGAGCACGAATGATAGGGCCTGCAACTAAATGAGGAAAGAAAGAAATAAATGCCATAAAATGCAACCACGAATCTGCTGGCTTGGCCTTATTTCGATATAAATCTATGGTATAACTAAGCGAATTAAAAGTATAAAAACTTATACCAACTGGCAATACAAGACTAAAAGCTGGGATAGACTGACTGAAATGTGATGATAAGCCAAAATAAAGAAAGATTGCATCTAAAGATTCGGCTAGAAACAGGCTGTATTTAAAAATAATTAATGAGCCAATATTGGAAACAATAGAGAGCCAGAGAAAGAACTTTTTATAATAATCTTTGTGAAGAAATTTACCACAAAAATAATCGACAGTACCTGTACCGAGTAGTAAAAATAAAAATCGCCAATCCCACCATCCATAAAATAGGCAAGACATCAAAAGGATCCACCACCAGCGACTAGAATCTCTTTTCCATACCAATGGTTTTATAGCAAAAAATACAACTATAAAAACCAAAAAAGGTATAGAATTAAATAACATAAAACTTAAAGATGTCTCACAAATTTATTAAAATCTCGTTTATGTCCATCTGTCCGTTTAAGCTCTACATGCCCAACAACAAAATAACCCATCAAAGATTCGTTCTCTTCTAAATGTAGAAATTCATGCATTAAAGAATCATAAGTTCCGAGTCCGGTACTCCAATATCCTCCCACATTGGGATACACCGAAAGCGTTAGATACATATTTTGCACCCCACATGCAACAGCACAAATATCTTCCCTTTCGATTGTAGAATCTAAGGAATCGCGATGCAATACAATAGCTATACTGTGTGAAATTTGATGTTTATACGCGAGAATTTTATCAAATTTATCTTGTTTAAACTTATCTTGATGAGTCGATACGCGATATAATTCAGCCGCTTTATCGAGCCAATTATTAAGTGCAAGGTCTTTAATTACAACAAAACGCCAAGGATAATTACTTTTGTGATTTGGTGCGTAATTAGCGTTGAGTAATAAATTATCGATGATACCATCATCTAAAATTTTTCCTGTAAATTCTTTTGGGAAAATACTTCTCCTCGACCTGATAATTTCATTTATTTCTTTCACGATATTTAATAATTGAGTGTATAACGACACTAGATAAAATTATTCCAGCGCCTAGATAAAATTGCAAATTAAGGTATTGATGTTCTTTAAAAATAGCGGCAGCGAGTAAAATACCGTAAACTGGTTCAAGATTAATAGCTAAATTAGCTGTAAATGCCGATACTTTTTTCATAGCATTCAGATTCATAACAAAAGCCACATTAGTACAAACAAGAGCCAGCAAAGCAATCCATATAAAATCGGCATAAATAGAATCGATAAACTGAGGGGCATTAGTGGTTGGCCATATTTTAAAAGCATGTATTGGTAAGACTTCGTTTAAATTTAAAGAAAAGCCCAACAAGATACAGAGAAAAAGGAAACCACCACTTAATTCAGCAAAAGACATCACCTTAGTATCAATTTTATTAGCGAGAGTTGAATTAATCGTTGAAAAAAGCGCTGCAACAAAAGTAGAAAAGACACCAACCGCAATTGCGAGTCCGTAATGCCCACCATTTTGAGATTCTTCGGGAGCATAAAGTGCAATAAGAGCAATGCCCAAAAGCGCCATCAAACCTAAAACCACATCAAGAACGATGAAACGTTTTCTGTAAATAAGTGGTTCGAGAATAGAGGTAAACGTACTTGTAAGTCCAAAACATCCAAGAGTTAAAGAGGCACTATTACCAATTTTAATAGAGCCATAAAACGTCAACCAATGAATAGCGACTAGTACCCCAATACCAAATAATTGGATTAAGTATTTAAGAGAGGTTTGTTTAAGCGCTCGAATAAAACCAGGAATAAAGAAGAATCCGAAAGCCGCTAACCACATACGATGCCAAACCAAGGTAAAGTGGTCGGCGCTAATAAGTTTGCCTAGAATAGCGGTAAATCCAAAAATAAAAACGGCGATATGCAACTGCACATAGGCGTTTCGGAGATCTTTATCCATTGAAAGGCGAAAATAGATATTGCCAGTCTGAATAAAAAGTAAATTTATCAGTCAAAAAAAAGACCCGTCTTTTGGGACGGGTCTGTGTTTTCAGAGTAGATTTTTTATATCGAATTACTTCACGATAGAATTGTACCAGCTAGTACCATTTCTGTATGGAGAATCGAATACTTTTACTTTGGTTTTTGTCTTGATAGAACCTACTTTAATTTTAACGTTTTGTTTTTGGAACTGACCGTTGAAATTTTTAGTAGTCATCTCAGTTTTCTTACTTACGAAGAAATCGTTCTCAACGAAATTTTCAGTATTGAATTTCTCATCAAAAGAATAGGTTAAGAAATTTCTGAAACGAGCTGGAGATTCGTTTTGAGCATAAGTTTTAACATACGCTTTTACATTTTTACCTGGCTTAGTAGAAGAAGGAATTTCAACTTTCTTCATACCTGGGTAAAGATACTTCAAACTTTGTGATACAGTTGTGGTAGTTTTACCTTTAGCATCTGTAGTAGTGGTTTGAGTAAAGTTAGGAGTGATAGTGTAAGTCATTGGAACTGATACATACGTGTGAGGCGGAACAAAAGTGTAACGCTCTGCTACTACAGTAGACATTTTTCTTTCGTAAGTAATGTTTTTTCCAATTCCACTTGGAACTACATAAGACTCAGTTGTGCTCTTCTCAACCCAATAGTCGTACTTCCAATCGTTGTAAATGAAAACTGAACGCTTCCAATCAATGTACATTGGCTTGTCTGACTTGTTGTAGATAGAAAAATACGTGATGCCATCCTCAGACCACATGTCGTAGTTAATTCTGATGTCTGAATTTTCGCATAAGCCCTCTTTAGTAACGGCGTCTTTGCCGACTGAATCGGTTTCAATTAATTGAATGAACTGATTGCATGATGACAGAATGATAACAGTCAACGCAATTAAACTAATTTTTAAACTTTTCATGTGTTATGATAATTTGGTTAGCGCAAACATATAGTGCAATTAGTGAATAAAAAATAGTCCATATGTGTTATTCATCATTTTTATATTGATTATTATCAATTTTATTAAATCAAAATTTACCTTATATTCCTGTAAGTTCAACAAAAAAATACACTAATGCCTGATATTGTGATTTTTACAATTAATCTTATACATCAATAGTTAAACAAAATCCTATTTTGGAAATAATAAAATAAACATATTTTTACATCGACATGAGACCTCGTTTGAAAATCCACTTTTATTTCACCTTACTTACATTCATTCTGGTATTTCAAAAAGCCAATGCTTTATCTTTAAAAGATTCTACTACTGTTAATACCTTAAATAAAACTGCCTTAGATACTGTATATACTAGTACAAATGCCGCTAAAAAAATTGGCTTCGAGGCTTTAGCGCTAGCTCAAAAAATTGGTTTTATTAAAGGAGAAGCTGTAGCCTATAGCAGAATTGGTATTTCTTATGACGTAGAATCTAACTTCGATAGTGCCATCTATTACTTTAATAAAGCACTAATCATCAGCAATAAAATTAACTATAAAATGGGAAAAGGCAGTGCCATGTGTAATATGGGATTAGCTTACCTTAATAAGAATGATTATCCAAATGCTTTATACTATTTACAATCTGCTATTAAACCCTTAAGTGAAATTAGAAAACACGAATATGTAGGCAACTGTTACAACAATATTGGTTTAATGTATATGGAAATGGATAATTACAAGAAAGCGACTGAGTATTATGCATTAGCCGAAAACGAATATACAATCGCTAATAATGAATATATGAAAGCGAATGTAATTGGAAATATGTCTATGGTATATTCTGAAATGGGCTATTATGACACTTCAATTACCCTTGAGTTAAAAGCGATAAGTTATTATATCAAAACAAACGATTATTACAATGTCTCTAAAAGCTATAATAATATTGGTATAGATTATCTTCATTTGAAGAATTTTGAAAAAGCAGCCGAGAACTTTTTAATATCTATCGAATACTCTTCAAAACTCAATAACTATTCTGGAAAAGCCGATACTTATGCCAATTTAGCAACCGCTTATTCGGTAATGGGGCAGCATGAGCTTAGTGAGAAATACGCTAAAATAGCTTTGGATATGCTCCCAATGATTAAATCTAGAAAAATTAAATCTGATTTATTCTTTTTATATGGTCGAATGAAAATGCGTCAAGGCGACTATAAATCGGCCTACAAATATCTTTTTGATGCCAAATGGTTAAAAGATTCTTTCTTTAAAATTGAAACGGCTGATATTATTTCTAAAGCAGAAATTCGCTTTGGATTAGAAAGAAAGCAAATCGAAAATCAAAGATTGTTGCAAACCAATAAAATTCAACAATTGGAGCTGAAAAACAGAGCTAGTGAAGTGGTTTATAGAAAAAGAATAACCAATTTAATCATCATTGCTTCTATACTTGCCATTGTATTACTATTTATTTTCTTAAAAAGACGATTACAGGTTCAAAGATTGATTGCTGAAAATAGATTGAAAGCAGAGCAACAATCGCAAAGAGTACATATTTCGCACGAACTGCACGATAATGTTGGTGCCCAACTCTCTTATATTGTAAGTAATTTGGATTTATTGCGCAATTTACATCCAGATGACAAACGTTTAGAATCTGTTTCAGACATGAGTAAACAAGCCATTATAACCTTAAGAGAAACCGTTTGGGCATTAAATAATGAAACAATCAGTTTAACCGATTTTGCAGATAAATTCAAACAATATACCTCTAAAATCTTATCATTCAATTCAGATATTATTTGTCAATTTAAAGAAAGCCTTTCAAAAGATTCTTTATTACAACCTATTCAAGCGCTTAATCTTTTCAGAATTTGTCAAGAAGCGTTTAGCAACTCCATACATCACTCAAAAGCTCAATTAATTCATGTAGAATTTGCAAATTCTGAATCAACTTTTTTTGAAGTTAAAATTACGGATAATGGCATTGGCTTCGACACTGAGGAAGCCAAAAACAAAGGGCATTATGGATTAATAACAATGAAAAGTAGAGCCGAAGAATTGGGGGCTAATTTTAGTATATTAAGTACCAAAAACGAAGGCACTACTATCCAATTTACGCTATAACAATGCGCTAAATTTCTAATCAAAAAATACTACATATGAGTGATTGTACCAATAAAGTTTATAGGCTTAATTTGTTATAGCAATGAACTTTACCAGAATAGCCATAGTTGATGATAAGCAAGCT
Source organism: Bacteroidia bacterium (assembly GCA_020848595.1). Lineage (GTDB taxonomy): Bacteria > Bacteroidota > Bacteroidia > NS11-12g > UBA955 > JABMMZ01. Next base: position 6,394 of record JADLHV010000067.1, on the reverse strand, counting down.
AATAGAGTTTCTTTAAATGAGCGAGTAAGTTCGGCGCACGATTGTGAGGTTATTTTTACGGCCGTTAATGGGGACGATTTTCTTGAAAAAATGAAAAACTGTCCCGCAGATTCTCGTCCAGAATTAGTATTGATGGATATCGATATGCCCATAATGGACGGTATTGAAGCAGTTAAAAGAGCCAATCAACTCTATACTTCGGTTAAATTTTTAATGGTCACAATTTTTGATGACGATGAAAAAATATTTGAAGCTATTAAAGCAGGCGCTAGCGGTTATTTGTTAAAAGATGAAAGTGGCGCTGTAATTTCTAATGCTATAAAAGAAGTTTTAGAATTTGGAGGCGTACCCATGTCGCCCAAAATTGCTCGTAAGGCAATGAATTTGCTCATGAATGCTCAAGTTGAAAACAAAAAAATCGACAAAGAAGAGTTTCAATTAAGTAGCAGAGAAATGGATATTCTTAAATTAATGGTAGAGGGTTGCGATTACAAACAAGTGGCAGATCGATTAAGCATAAGTCCCCATACCGTGCGAAAACATATTGCCAATATTTACGAGAAATTACATGTTTGTAGCAAAGTGGAGGCAGTTAAAATAGCGTTAAAAAAGGGCTGGTTTAATTCGTTTCTTTCTATCTAATTATTCATTCTTCTAAATTCCTTTAAAAGGAAATTACTAAAAGCAATTGAAAAATTCAGACTCTTTTAGTTTTAAAAAATGTTTTCATAAGAGATTTACATTCTTCTTCTAAAACACCCGATTTTAATTCGGTTTTGCTATAGAAATCTTCATTTAGAAATTGACTAAACCCCATTTTAGGTTCGGTGGCACCAATAACAACTTTTTGAAAACGCGCATGCTTAATGGCGCCAGCACACATTACACATGGTTCGATGGTGACATAAAGAGTACATTCGTCTAAATACTTTCCGCCTAAATGAGAGGCCGCTGCTGTGATAGCTAACATTTCGGCATGTGCTGTCACATCATTTAACTTTTCTGTTTGATTATATCCTTTTCCTATAATTTTATTATTACAAACAACAATGGCACCAATGGGTACTTCATCCGAATCGTAGGCCATTTTTGCTTGGTCTAAGGCTTTTTGCATGTAAAGTTCATCGAGATTGATTTCCATCTTACAAAGGTAGTATTTATTAAAAGATGGTTATATTGCTTATATATGGCATCTCGACTATTTTCATCCTAAGGGACTATTTAAAAATAGTTTTTTAAATCCTAGAAATTAGAAACTAAATTTAATCTAAAAAGAAAACAATGGTACTTACAACTCGAGCTTTTTGAATATATGGCTCACTAGGAGCATCACTACCTTCACCCATTTCTTCGTCGTAATAATATTGGCCAGCAATAGTAATTTGACCTTGAGAGGCCGTTTTAATCTTACCCAATTGAGCCTTTGAGTCATTGGCAAATTGCTCACCAGCAACCCTTGCGTTTTTGGTACTTTCTGCTATGAGTTGTGGTTTAATTTCATTCAATTCAGGAAAAACATATTTGGTAGAAATGTAGGCGGTTAAATTCTTTTTTACTAAATCTAATTTTATTTGAGAAGATTTATCTTCCGTTTTGGTAACATCTTTCGATTGCACTTTAATACTTTGAGTTACTTCATAACGATCTACTTTAACCTGTACCTGATGCCCATCTTCCCATCTGTTTTCGTAATACGATTGACGGTCGTGCACATCTAATTTACCAGAAGAAATATCTTTTTTAGTAAAGCCATTTCTAATTAAATAATCGACAATAGCATTTTTCTTATTATCTGCTAGTGAAATAATTTCATCTAATTCATCACCCGAAAAAGAGAACCTCAGATTAATGGTAGCCGACTCTGCAGTCATATTCATTTCAGCTAAACCTTTAACTGTAACAACACGGTCCTTATCACTAAATGTTTTAAGTCCTTTATAAATAAAGAAACCTAAAAGAACGAGTCCTAACAATAATGATAAACTTAATAAAGTGGGTTTAGATTGAGAATGATTTTCCATATAATTATTTAAATTTAATCGAGTTGATAGTCTGTCATTTCTCTAACCTAATAGTGAAATAAAAGTCTAAACAACTGTAAGATTTTGTCAAAAATAATAAGAATTTCTGATATTCTGTTACGAATAAATTGTCAGCAATTTTTGTCATTTCCTTTTTTATAAAAAGATGAGTTAACCCAATTTATGCTCTAAAAATGAAGCACTTATAAAATCAACACAAAAAATAAAAGCAAAACTAAAAAGCAAAAAGATTAAAAAAAGACTGACGAGTATCACCCACCTTACCTTGACCAAGGTCAGTTTTTGATTTCAAATCTTGTCTTAGCATTGTAACATCATTATGGAAAACATAGACCACCAAAAGGTTTTTGATGCCAAAATTGAGCAAGATGCCAATATAGAGGCCAAAGATTGGATGCCGGAAGATTACCGTAAGCATCTCATTCGTCAAATTTCTCAACAGGCCCATTCGGAAGTAATCGGTATGCAACCTGAGGGCAATTGGATAACAAGAGCACCCAGTTTAAGAGCAAAGAAAATTTTACTAGCTAAAATACAAGATGAAGGCGGACATGGATTATACTTGTATTCTGCCGCTGAAACGCTCGGAATTGGTCGCGATGAATTAATTAAACAATTGCATGATGGCAATGCTAAATATTCTAATATATTTAATTACCCTTCCTTAACTTGGGCAGATATTGGCGCAATAGGATGGTTGGTAGATGGTGCCGCAATAGTCAACCAAGTTTCCCTTCAAAGAACCAGTTATGGTCCGTATTCTAGGGCCATGGTTAGAATATGTAAAGAAGAGAGTTTTCATCAACGTCAAGGTTACGAAATTATGGCTAATATGATGGCTGGCACTGCCGATCAACAAGAAATGGCTCAAGATGCTATGAATAGATGGTGGTGGCCGGCTTTAATGATGTTTGGACCACATGATACCGACTCACCTCATACAGGCAATGCCTTTAAATGGAAAATAAAACGCCAGAGTAACGACCATTTAAGACAGAAATTTATAGATAAAACTGTTCAACAAGCTGAAGTAATTGGATTAAAAATTCCAGATAATCAATTGAAATGGAATGAAGAAAAAAAATGTTACGATCACGGCGAAATCAATTGGAACGAATTCTATGAAGTTATTAATGGCAATGGACCATGCAATAGACAGCGTTTAAACAATCACATTAAAGCACATGAAGAAGGCGAATGGGTTAGAAAAGCCGCTTCTGCCTATGCAATCAAACAAAAAAGTACCGTAAGTCAATAAATATGGAAAACATTAAAGATACTCAATGGCCGATTTGGGAAGTATTTATCCAATCGCAAGCAGGAACACCCTATAAACATGCTGGAAGTGTTCATGGCTCCGACAAAGAAATAGCAATGCAAAACGCTCGCGACACCTATTTTAGACGTAACGAAGGCACTAGTATTTGGTTAGTTCCTACAGACTGTATCGTTGCCTCTAATCCAGATGACGCTGAAATGTTCTTTGATCCTTCTAATGATAAAGCTTATAGACATCCAACTTTCTACACCATGCCCGAAGGCGCTTTAAATATTTAATCATGAAACATCAAGAAGCTTTATTGACTTTAACTTTAAGACTGGGCGACAATCCTCTTGTTCTTGGTCACCGACTTGGTGAATGGTGCAGCAAAGCCCCTATTCTGGAAGAAGACCTTGCCCTAACTAATATGGCTCTCGATATGATTGGTAGAGCCGAAGTTCTATTGCGTTATGCCGCCCTCATAGAAGGTAAAAATCATACTGAAGATGACTTAGCCTATAAAAGAGGTGAAAGAAAATTTTATAATCACCTCATTGTCGAACAACCTAATGGCAATTTTGCTTTTACTATTGCTCGTCAATTGTATGTTTCTCTTTACGAATTCTTGTACTATTCTGAACTTATGAATAGCAAAGACGAAACTTTATCTGCTATTGCTCACAAAGCTATAAAAGAAATTAAATACCATCTCAAACATGCCAGCGATTGGACCATTAGACTTGGAGATGGCACCGACGAACGTCACCATAAAATGCAAGAAGCCATTAACGAATTGTGGATGTTTACTGGTGAGTTATTTGAAAGTGATGAAGTTGATGAGCAAATGTCTGAACTAGGTATAGCACCTTATCCTGCCGATTTAATTGGTAAATGGAAAACTGAATTGATAGATATTTTGTCTGAAGCTAAATTAAGTTTACCCGAAGAAAGCTATATGCAAACTGGCTCTAGAAATGGTATCCATACAGAATATTTAGGATACATTCTAGCAGACATGCAATACTTACAAAGAGCTTATCCTAATGCTAAATGGTAAGCATGGCCTTCTAATTTAGACTAACAAAGTTTTAATTAGACTTTAAATTTTTTCGAACTAATCTTTCTATTAACAATTAATTTGTTAGAGAGGTATTGCTGACTTTTCTACTTATCTATCTGGATTATCTTTAGTGATCACTGTTTTATATGCCCCACGAAGTAAAGGTGAAATATTAATATCTGGCAATAGAGCAACAATTTCCATATACCTTTCGTAAAAAGTGGCATCTATCATTTTTCCCTTATAAATATATAGGTTAAAATTGATACCATAACCGAATTGTTTATAAAACCCTTTACTCTTAAAAATGCTGTCTACAAAATTCATCCGCTGACTATCACATTGACTAAAATAGATACAATTGGTAAAGTAAATCAAAGAATCTAATTCCTTACTCAAATATGCAATTTTATAATTGTCCTGTATTTTTTTCCGGAGTCTCTTGCTTATACGTTTCTTGTCAAACACAATTTGACCCTCACTAGAATGACGCACTTTTAAATGTAATTTCTTAGTTACTTCACTCATAAAAATTTCTGAAGAATAAGGCGTCACCATAGCTAAAACATAGCCATTAGGCGAATATCTAACACCTCTTTTAACAGAACCTTCGTAGTAATACTTTTGATTAGGCAATAATAACTCCACCACGGTAATAGGAGAATTCCAATCTCTCATGGCATTAAAATCAATATAAAAAACGGAAAGACTGTCTTTAGAATAAATCTTCAAACTATCGATATTGTCTTCTATGATAATATCTGCTAAGTTGCGGGTTTTATAAAAAACTGGTGTCGACCATAGAGACATAGGACTTGGATCTGTATAAGCCAATGATGATTGCCGATGTACTTCAATCTTAAAACTATCAGTTGCTTTGAGTAAATAACCAAAAACCGCAACAGACAAGCACTTTGGGAATATGGTATCTGCAATCGGAATGGAGTTTAACCAACGTTTCCAATTTCCAACTTGCAAACCCAGCTTTTCGTGATAATGACCTAAGGCTAATAATTGACCATTGCTATCTATATATAAATGCTCAGAATGACTTGCTGTTGATTGAAATTTATACCCAATGAATTTAGATTTTTTATATATGACCGAAAAATTCCGATTGTTAACATAGACGTAGTTTAAACAACAAGCTTCGATACGCCCTAAATTAGTTTGAATTTCGAATTCATTATTGACGTTTATATATTTAAATCGACTATAACTTCCAAACAAACATTTGTAATAAATATAACCAGTATCATTGGGTTCTATCTCGGGCGTGTAAGTATAATTGACACTATCCTTATGCAAGATGCCTTTTATCTGAAGAATCTCAGAACTTAAATTAATAATTTTAAAGGTGTCAACAATGTAATAATTAACAAAAAAAGGTCTTTCTTTTCTGGATAATAATTCTTCATTATGCTCTATTTTATTTTCAAATATTTTTAATCCAAGATAATGTTTTTTACCATTTATAAATTGCACATTTACTTGAGCAAAACCATTTGCAGACCAGAGAACAGCGAAAATAAAAATGGATACATACTTTAACATACTAGTTAATCCATTTAAAAGAAATAAAGTAAATGCTTTAATTTAAAAACTTAGCTGTATTGGCAATTACAGACTCAATCGGTTCAAACTCGAAACCTTCCTTTTTAATAGCCGCATTATTATAAGAGTGCTTTTTCAGAGAAGTTTTAAGCGTTTCGACACTTAAAGAACTTGAAGAATTTAATTTAGACATGAGCCAAATTGGAAATTTCAACCAAGGTAAATAAGCGCGTTTAATTTCGTATTTAGGCGGATTAACATCCATGGATTTAGCCATTAAATTAAACAAATCCTTATAGCTCATATTCTCCGAAACCATAAGGAATCGTTTGTTTTTAAGCGAACCAAGTCCAAATCGAGTCATTGCATTTGCTACATCTTCTACGCCAACAAAACCATTTATGCCATTAGAAAAAAACTTGAACCCCTTTTTAATATTTAAAAACAAACGGCAAGAGCCTTTACTCCATTTACCTG
>JADLHV010000066.1 GCA_020848595.1 Bacteroidia bacterium | reverse complement strand
TATATAGCAACGCCCAGTTTTTATTTTCATCTTGCTTATAACATTTCTGCAATTCATCTTGCGCGTCACCCGTACCTACACCCAGTAAAATATTTTCTTTTATTACATCAATTCCGCATGCCCAAATTAGCTCGCGTGTTGACCTGCCTCCGTATTGCTTATCAACCGTATACTGAGATTTATAGTTAATGGCTTCTTTAAACCTTTCCAGATTATTAGGAATAAAGAATATTAATGAGCCGAAAAGACTGATTACTAAAAGAAATATCACCAACATTTTAAGCAATTGCTTACCTCTGTAGCCATGAATAAGCAAGCCCATTAATGTAATCACTATAAATGCTGCTATCATTATGCGCGCAGAAAGTAAAAAGATAAATACAACAAGATACATTAATACAAACAGGTATGTTACCTTGGCGACCATCCCACGATTTGATACATTGGCTTCATAATAGTAAACAAGGATAAAAAAGGAGAAGCAGCAATACATGGCTAGGTAGATAGCATGCATCCCAATAATTTCACTCAAATCATGATAAAAAAAGTAGGTTGTTTCTCCCGTAAGGAAAAACCTATTGGTGGCATATCCCAAGCATAGCAAAGAACCTATCAGACAGGAGCTAACAAACGAATTGAGTATCAATTTATATTGCTTCTTGTTGAGCAAATCAGGGCTCGCAAAGATAAGCGGAAAGACAATAAAACTTATTTTCTTCTCAAGCTCGAAGAAGGCTTGATTTAAATTTACCGAGTATGCAACGCCCATTATATGTAATAGGTAAAATGTTGGTATCAATAAAATGGCAAACGATTTAATCGATACTCTTCTATACGTCATCCAATTGATGCATAATAGGATGACAAATACATTTGTTAGTTTCAAAAAAAAAGGTAATGTAACAGCAGCTCCCAGCAATAAATAATAAAGCCTGATCTTGTATTGAGTTAAGAATTCTGCCTTCAATTGTTAGATTCTTTTTTAAAGCCTGATGAAATCAATTCTTTGAATAATAATAATGTGAACATTGAGTTTGTTACAAAGTACCTCTTCCACATTCTTTTAGGTTCTTGAATGAGTCGGTAAAGCCATTCGAGCGCATACTTTTGCATCCACTTTGGGGCGCGCGTAGTTTGGCCAGAATAAACAGGAAATGCCCCACCCACACCTAACAGACAAGCATTAATTTTTTTAGAATTTTTTGCCATCCATTTCTCTTGCTTCGGGCACCCCAATGATACAAAAACTAAATGCGCTCCCGAGTTATTAATTTCATCAAAATAAATTTGCTTATCCAAAGGTTCATTAAAAGGGGGCGACAACATTCCCACAATTTGTAATTCAGGCATTTCTTCAATTGCCCTTTTTCTAATTCCTTCTAATTGCACAGCCGTTGATCCAAAAAAGAAGACTTTAAGTCTGTTCGATGTTGATAACTGAAGGAGATCAGGCATAACATCCATACCGGCTATTCTCTCTTGTTTTATTCTATGCAACAAGCGAAGAGATTTCATTAACGGAACCCCATCAGCTACAACCATTGTCGCAGCATTAACCTGAGCTGCAAATTCCTTATCCCAGTGTGCCTCAATCGTCATATGAACGTTGGCAAAACAGACATAACTGGATTTTCTGCCACTCCCAATTGATATTATACATGCTAATGCATCCTGATAGGTTATCAGATTTAACCCAAGGGATAATACCTGTGCTTTATGTTCGATACTTGGGATCACCTTGGTTAATGCTAATACTGACTATAAATCAAATTCCACAAAAATATCATTTAGATTCAATGAAACCCTAAGATTGCAGATTCCTATTTCATATTAATCCCTAACTTTATTATTCAAAATGATCCAAATCCTTGAGAAATACATGCGCTGCTTATTACCTTTCTTTCTATCCCTAATCACCCTTCTTTACTCTTGTAGTAATGATGATGTGCCTACAAATGCGGGCAAGAGTATTCTTGTACTTTCTGGAGATATAACTGATTCCGAAGCTGCTGAAATAATTGCATCTGACTTAGGATCAAATACTCAAACAGTAAAAATCTTCAATACAAGTGAGTTAACTGAAGTGAACTTAAGCCAGCTTAATTCGGCAGTCGAAATAACCATAGAAAATAATAAAGTACTTGAAAGGGTTGATTTAAGCGGCTTAACCAACATATTAGGCCCTCTTAATGTCCTTGATTCCCCCTTACTTCTGGAGATCAATTTAAACTCCTTACAAGAAGTAACTGATGCATCTGTCTTCCGAAACGTAGATCTTAAAACTCTCAATTTGCCTTTAATAAAAAGTTTTAATCGCATAGAACTCAATAACACAGGCATAAATGAATTTAATGCACCTAATCTTATGAGTGTCGATGGACTTGCCATTTTGGATGAAGATCTCGAAAGTTTATCACTTCCGTCATTAGTCACTGGCTCCATAAGCATTCAATCATCCAGTGTATCATCACTATCCTTTCCATCTTTAACCATAGTTGATTCCTTTACTATTACGCTCACTCCGTTGCAAGTCATTGATCTTCCCTCTTTAGAGAAGATAACTTATCGGATGAATATAAATTTTAATAACTTGTTGGAAAGCATCAGTCTGCCCAATTTAAAAATAGCTGAAACAGTTATAGTTCAAGATAATGTCGGACTGGTGAGTTTATCTATGCCGAAATTAGAGGAGGCTTCAGAGTTAAAAATTATTAACAATAACAGCTTAACAAATCAGAATCTCAATTCAATCTCTACTATACATGGAGATTTCTTTTATCAATACAATGGAAAAAAGAATTTGTTAAATCTCAATTCATTAATTAGTGTAAAAGGCTGGTTGCAAATTTCATCCAACTCAAGCCTAAATAATGTAGATTTTACCCACTTAACTAGCGCTGAAAAAATATCAATGGAAAGCAATAAAATCAGTAGTATTTCCTTTCCAGAGCTGCTCGATGTAACTGATCTTACAATATACAATAATCGGGATACCTTTATCGGTATAGTAAAAGTCGAGATTCCAAAACTAAATTCATTGGGAAAGTCTTTTTATGTTAATGCACAACTGCCTTCGGAAGAAGTTAATTATTTGCTTAACCGTTTTGTTTCTATTTCACCTCCCATTTCGGGCAAATCCATAGGGTTGTCTCAAAACCCAAGTGCCCCTCCTACGGGTCAGGGTATAATAGATAAGACTACGCTTTCTTCTAATGGCAATAATATTCTCACAAATTGAGATTATTGAATTTCCATAAAAGTATTGACTGACATGTAAATATCGGTTAAATCTAATTGAATTCACTTCATATTTATTATCTAAAATAGCCAAGAATTCTCATCTCGATTATTAAGGAGTTCGTGGCTCCCATAGTATCCTATTAAAAGCACTAAGCATGTTCTTTTCAAAAGCCTCTAAAGTATAATGAGTCTTAAACTTAGCTCTACTGTTTTCACCTAATGTTCGTCTCATTTTGATATCTCCTATCAGCAACGCAAGCTTATTCGCCAATTCGATGGTATCTTTCTTTTGAACAAGTAATCCTGTAACTCCGTCATCGATAATCTCAGGGATCGCTCCTTCAAAAGTCGAGACAACCGGAATCCCAAATTGCATAGCCTCTAGAACAACCCCTGGAAATGCTTCAAAAATCGTAGGGAAAACAAAAATGTCTGTTAGACTTAATATTTCACATTTATCTTGACCATACTTAGGCCCCAATACTTGCACACAATCAGTCAATCCTCGATTAGACAACTCTTTCTGAATTTGAGTTTTTGTTAAATCACCATCATTACCTACAACTGATCCTGTAAAAGAAATTCCCTTATCTTTAATTATTGAAAAGGCTTCAATTAGATCAAGAATACCCTTTGTTACGGATAAATTAGAAAGGAAAAGAATACTCGGAACGGGTTGATGATTTTCCTTTGCACCAAAACACATATTCTCAATTCCATTGTTGACAATAATTGGAACTGGTTTATATACATCAGAAATATCCTTGGCTAGAAAGTCGGACAAACAGATTACAAAAGTTCGTTGGAATGCCTTTTTAAACATCCATTTTTTAAACTGACTTGCATTTGCCTGCTCCCGTACACCCTGCGTTCTCAGATGGAAAATAATCTTCACATTAAATGCTTTAAAAATTAAGGCATATAAAAAATCTCTATACAAGGCAAATCCGTAAACCGAAAAATTGAAGTATACCAAATGAGGTTTAAAGGAAATCATAGCAAATAATATTGAGAAAGCTCTTGTAAAAAACTTTACTGACTTTCTAAGTGATAATTTTCCTATATCATTTACAGACGCTACGAAATTGAATGGAAGAACTTTAATGTTGAAATTGGCATTAAGTATTTTACTATCTACCAGTGATTTATTTCGAAGAGCTG
>JADLHV010000065.1 GCA_020848595.1 Bacteroidia bacterium | reverse complement strand
CAGCTCTCAAAGTAAATCCGCTCAAATTTCAAGATAAAGCTGTAAAATCGGTTAGAAGTCGTGTAACCAATATAAGCGCACATCTTACCGAACCTCTCAGTGTTTCTCAGTTCTATGACTTAATAATCCGTCATATTGCTCAAAAATACGATGAGGTTAGTTTTTATGAATATACTTCGGATGATATTGCTGCTATTGAAAAATTAGCTGACGAAAAATACAGAACCTGGGATTGGAACTTCGGATACTCGCCTAAATATACTTACCGCAAATTAATCAAATCAGAAGGTGGAAATATTGAAATATATATTTTTGTCGAAAAAGGTGTCATAACTGAATTTAAATTCTTTGGCGACTTTTTTAATGTTAAAGATAAAGAAGAAATCGAAACTGCTCTTATTGGGAAACGTCACGAATATGACGCTATTAATGCTTGTTTAAGTCAATTTAAAATTCCAGATTATTTCAATAATACGAGTCAAGAAGACATTATGACGGGTATGTTCTAATTATTTTTGCCTTTTTGAACGTGGATGATAAAGCTGAATAGTCTCTTTCAAATACGACCTGTCTAAATGCGTATAGATCTCGGTAGTGGTGATGCTTTCGTGTCCTAACATTTGTTGAACTGCTCTTAAATCTGCACCACCTTCTACTAAACAGGTGGCAAATGAATGTCTAAATGTATGTGGACTAATATTTTTTCTTATGCCTGCCGCTTGAGCTAAACTCTTAATAATTTTAAACACAGAGACTCTACTTATGCCTGTTCCTAAATGATTTAAAAATAATACATCACTATACTTCTTTTGCACCGGTTGATGAACGCGAACTTGATTTAAATAGATATCTATGGCTTTTAATGCTGCTTGACCAATGGGCACTAACCTTTCTTTATTGCCTTTTCCTCTTACTTTCAGAAATTCATCTTTGAAAAAAATCTCAGAAATATTTAAGCCTATCAACTCACTAACGCGCAGTCCACTGCTAAACAAAGTCTCTAACATAGCTTTATCTCGGTGTCCCATAGGTTTACTCATGTCAATATGAGCAATCATGTCATTAATTTCTTCGAGACTTAAAACTTCTGGCAACTTGCGCGCTTGTTTTGGCATCTCTAAAAATCTTGTTGGGTCGTCTTGCAATGCATCCTCTAAGAGTAAATATTTATAAAAAGATCGCAATCCACTAATCATTCTAGCCTGCGATGTAGCAGCTACGCCAGCACTATTCAAACTGGAAACATATTCTAATAAATCTTGATATACAACCTGTAATGGTCCGATTGATTTATTATTGCGTATTAAAAAGGCATCAAAATACTCGATGTCGTGCAAATACGCTTTGATACTATTTTTAGAAAGTGATTTCTCTAATTGAAGATATTGCTTGAATCCAATGCGGGCACTGCGCCAATCCATACTTTATTTGAGATGAATACTGCGCACATTCACTACTTCACCAGTAGTAACATCGGTGACAACACAGACTAAATGGCAATTTTCCATCACATATTCTGCAGGTAGGGTATAATCGAGCTCTTTTTCAAATGTTCGCCCAGCAGTTAATGGTGCATTAAAAGGAATTCCTAATGGGTTTCCAAACGAATAACGCAATACGTGATTATGTTCGTATTGGTCGCTTGGCGCTGGTGCTCCTGTTTGCATACCAACGATTTTACTCTCTGTTAAATACAGGGCATATTTATGATTTGTAGAACTAGCATCTGTATTGTATTGGAAATTTAACTTTACTGTCGCAACTCTACCATTCACTGTACTTTGTAAATTGATATTTACAGGTGTACCTAATTTCAATCTTTGATTAACGAGGTTTTTCCAAGTTGTATAGGCGTTAAATCTAACAGTACTAGGAGCAAAAATATTACGATCTACATAACCATTTGGCAATCCATTTGGCACACCATAATAATCTACAATTGTCGTTGCAATGGCACTATTGCAGAGTGGAAAACCATCCCAAGGTGTTGTAAACGAAGGTAAATGATTGGTATATAAAGCAATAGCAACAACACTATCTTCAGATTTCTCATTAATTACTTCAGAAATCTTAGCTGCAGCTTGCGGACAATTGGTGCATCTAACGCCTGTTATGTCTTCTATTAACACAGCTTTATGTTGAGCACTTGGAACAGTCGATGCAATATAAGTGGTATCCTTTGTCTTATAAGGCAAAGAGAAGTCAATAATTGGTGGCACTTCCTCACATGCCGTAATAAAAACAATACTTAAAAGTGGTAACACGAAACGTTTCATATTACAAAAATAATCAATACTTGTAAATAATAAAAATATTACATTTGAAAGCGACTTCTATGGCTAAAAACCCTCTATACAAATCGTTTTACTATGCTTTTAAAGGTTTTGCGTTCATTTGGCGTGAACGCAATTTTAAACTTCATGTGTTATCAGCTAGTTTAGCGCTTATTCTGGGATTTTATTTTAGTGTTACAAAAATTGAATGGATGGCAATTCTGCTTTGTATAGGTGGTGTCATGTCTCTCGAGATTGTTAATACCGCAATTGAAAATATTGTCAATAAGATTAGTCCAGAATATAATGAAACTGCTGGCAAAATAAAGGATTTAAGTGCGGCTGCAGTATTGGTTTTTTCGATTGCCTCTTTTATTATTGGTTGTATCATATTTTGGCCTTATTTATAATTCATTATGCCCTTCAAACGACTAATAACTGGCATTTTTGAATAATTCAAAAGATATCCTATATTTGCCGCCCTACTTTGCCCACGTGGTGAAATTGGTAGACATGCCATCTTGAGGGGGTGGTGACCGTTTGGTCGTGCAAGTTCGAATCTTGTCGTGGGCACTAGCAAAGTAATGCGTTAACTATCCTTTTTCTGGTTAACTTTTATTTGTTTCTTTTGACTCTACAGCCGGAACAACCTTGTCTTCAACAGATTTAATATAGTCGTCTTTTAATAAGTCATAGAATGATTTCTTATTAAATCGTGTGGAAACAATATTGGCTATAAGTGCTCCCATAAATAGAAAGAAAATAATGCTGTGTCTATCCGTCATTTCAAACACAATGATGGCAGATGTAAATGGTGCTCTCGTAACGGAAGTTAAAAAGCCAACCATCCCAACTAAAATTAATAAATTAGCATTCCCCGCTGTCATACCCATTATTTCGGCAACTAAAGACCCGAAAGTGGCGCCTATGCTTAAAGATGGGGCAAATATCCCTCCAGCTCCTCCACAACTAAATGTCGCTACTAATCCACTCATTCGAACAAATGGTAAATACCAATCGACTTTCTTTTGGTCGGTAAATAATGTGGTCTCCATAAGTTCTTTTCCTGACCCCATAGAATTTACCCCAACAAAATAAATTAATGTGGCCATAAACAAACCACATAACACTATAATACCAACTTGTTTGAATTTCGTTTTTTGCTTAGCTACAAAACCCATAAAGAGATACATGTATTCGCACATTTTGCTTCCAAAATATCCAACTACTACTGCAACTAAAACTAAACCTACATACACCCATTTACTCGTATACTTTGCAGGTGGATAGCCTAAATATAAATACGAACCACCAAAAGTTTGAGCTGTTAAACCAGCTATAATCACTGCAATAAGTAAGCTCGACTTATAGTATTTTATGTGAAATTTTGAAAGCTCTTCTATCGCAAAAATAATTCCACCTAATGGTGTGTTAAATGCGGCCGAAAGTCCAGATGCTGCTCCTGCAATCAATATATTCCTTTGTGCTATTGGCATCCACCAATTTGGCAAGCGCTTATATATAACATTGAATATAGAACTCGAAATTTGAATCGTTGGACCTTCTCTTCCTAATATCCCGCCTCCTAACATTTTTATAGCACTAGAAAGAATTTTAACAATAATAATTCTGACGCTTAAAAATAAAGATGTTTTATCCTCTTTTTTAGATTTTGTTAATTCTATAGATGCAATAACTTGCGGTATCCCACTACCTCTTGCAAATGGAGCAAACCGCACGACTAACCACCATGATAATAAAAATGTTAAGGGTGTTATTAAAAATATTAGTGCATGATTGAACTCATAAATCTCCATAGATTTACGCTCTGTAAAACTAATTATTCTACTGTATAAAAATGCAATTAATCCTGTTAAAAATGATGCAAAGAAAAATGGAACAAATTGCAATGCTTGTAATCGCCACTGTGAGCCTGATTCAATAGACCTATCATATAATTTTTTAAGATAGATAATTGACTTGTCTACCCATTTATTATGTCTAAATCTCGACCAAATTCCATCGCTATTTTCTGACTTGAACCTATTCAATGAGTGGTCAAAATTAGTCAATTCAAAACTAGTATGCAATGTTTGAAAAAATCCTAATAGATTTAGTACTTGTATAGTTTAAAAAAAGTGTGATATCAATTAGAGCCTAAACTCAAAATCTCATCTACCACTTTTCTGTCATTGCTTAATCGCGGCACTTTATGTTGTCCACCTAGTTTACCTTTAAATTTTAGCCAATTATAAAATGTATTGCCTGGCATAGTTTGAATTTTAGGCATCTTTAAAGCAATGTCCTTGTGCCTCTTGGCTTCGTAATCGCTATTAACTTCTTTAAGTTTGCTATCTAATGCGGTAGCAAAATCATGAATACTATGTGGCTCTTTCTCAAATTCAATGAGCCATTCATGACCAGCCTGATCTTTTTGATCGAGATAAATTGGTGCTGCAGTATACTCTCTTACTTTACTATCTGTCATAGAACAAGCATGAGCAATGGCTCGTTCTGCATTGTCTATTACTACTTCTTCTCCAAAAGCATTTATAAATAATTTTGTTCGTCCTGTAATGGTGAATTTATAAGGCTGAGTCGATGAAAATACAATTGTGTCTCCAATTTGATAACGCCACAATCCACTATTATTACTGATTATAATAGCGTAATTAATCCCCGTTTCTACTTCTCCTAGTAAATAGGTTTGAGGATGTGCTTGATCTAAATCACTTACTTTAACAAATTCATAGAATATACCGTAATCGGGCATAAGCAACATAGATGGATCTAATAAATCGTTTTGTAATCCAAAAAAACCTTCACTAGCATTATATGTTTCAAGATAACGCATCTTGCTATTGCCAATTAAATTCTTAAACACATCTCGATATGGTGCAAAACTGACACCCCCATGTATATATAATTGTAAATTAGGCCATACTTCAGAAATATCTTTGACCCCTTTCTTAAGAAGTAATTTCTCTAATAAAACTAAAGTCCAGGTAGGAACACCCGAAATACTTGTTACATTTTCATTAATAACTTGATTGGCCATCTTCTCTAACTTTAGCTCCCAATCGTCCATTAATGCAATAGATTTGTCAGGGGTTTTTAATAAATTAGCCCATGTAGGCATATTATTCATCAAAACAGCACTTAAATCACCATAATAGGAACTGTCATTAAATGAGTTAATTTTATGACTACCTCCTATTAATAAACTTTTCCCATCGAAAATATCCGAATCAGGAGCATTTAGTAAGTAATAGGTTAAAATATCTTTGCCCCCTTGAAAATGGCATTCTTCTAAGGTTTCGTAACTAACTGGTATGAATTTGCTTTTGTCGTTTGTTGTGCCACTGCTCTTAGCAAACCATATAATTTCACCTGGCCATAAAATATCCGACTCTCCTTTCATAACCCTATCAATCAAAGGCTTTAAAGTCTCGTAATCTTGAATTGGAAATCTATTTTTGAAATCGTTGTAATTTTGAATACTCTTAAAGTCGTATTGTCTTCCCCATTCGGTATCTTTAGCATCCGAAATTAAACGTTTTAATACATCTAATTGAACAGCAGGCGCATTTTTTATAGCAGTATCTATAGAAGACAATCGCTTCCTAAAATACCAACTCATCATCGTACTGATTACCGCCATATTTGTCTGTCCTTCCTCGCAAATATAGTACTTAATCTCAAATAATTATGTTCAATTTAAAGCTAAAAATTAAAGAATATAAGCAATTTCATACCTTTGCAATGATTGATGCCCAGATTTACTTATATCCTCTTAATTGTTTTACTTGTACCTGCTTGCAGCGATAACAACAATCAACAACAATCTAAAATTAAAGCACATTTAGCCGATTTACCACAATACTTAAGTGATGTGAATACTTGGGTAGCCGCATTTAATAACGAAAAAAATCAAGTTCAATTTCAATTAAGTCAAAACACCAATGCTAGCGGTAATCAAGTGTCTAAATATACCATTTTTGAAGCGGCATCTCTTAGTAAAACAGTTTTTGCTTATTTGTTCTGGACTATGCGCAAATCGCATCCCGAATTGAGAAATTACTTGCCCGTTAAAAATTGCAATGGCGAAACAGTAAAAATCGATCCTTTAGCTCTGTTAAGACATTCAATGCCTAGTTCAGACTCATGTTTAATTCATTCACAAATCGATACATTCAAATACTCCGAAAACAACTATCTATTACTTCAAAAGATGTTAGAAGATATTAGCGGAAAATCTTTGGAATATTTAGCACAAACCATTGTTTTCAAGCCCTTATTGATGAACCATACCTCCTTTGTTTGGCAAGATAGTTTTGATGATTTTGTAGATGGGTATTACGAAAAAACGAAACTGCACCGCCAACTTAGAAAATTTGATGAGCCTAAAGCCAATGGTACTTTATTTACCAATATTAATGATATCAATAATTTTGTCTATGCGCTAATGAAATCGGATATTCCAGATTCAATAGTATCACAAACCATTTCAGTACATCGATATAAAAATTTAAAGTGGGGCAATGGTATGGGTATTGATCAAAGCACAGGCTATCCAATACTTTGGCAATGGGGATGCAATTGGTCTTACAATCATATCCTATTATTAGACAAGACAAATAAATTCTATATCATCATAATGACGAACAGTATAAGTGGGGCAAAAAGCTTGAGAAAGGCTTGTAACCATCTGTTTGACTGCGAATTAGAACTTTTTAACTATATAAACTGGTATTAAATCACTTTTCCATTTTATATTTACCAAATATTAATTACCTTTGCAGCCCTGATTTCAAAAGACGGGAATCAAGAAAAGCGGATGTGGCGTAATTGGTAGCCGTGCCAGACTTAGGATCTGGTGCCGAAAGGCGTGGGGGTTCGAGTCCCTTCATCCGCACACAAAAAAGACATCGGATACATTCGGTGTCTTTTTTCAATAAAAGTGATTCGCAATATTCTTTAACCCCTCTAAGAAATCGCAAGCAAACATCCCATGGAATTAAATTTCAATAAAATTGACGATCTCAACGCTACACTAACTGTGGCATTGACCAAAGCCGACTACGCAGAATCAGTAGAAAAAGAGCTTAAGAAACATCAAAAAAACATCTCCGTTAAAGGTTTCCGTCAAGGTGCCGCTCCAATGGGAATGATCAAAAGTATTTATGGTAAAAGTATCTTAGTTGACGAAATTAATAAACTCGCTTCTCAAAGTTTATACGATTACCTTAAAGAAAATAATATTGATATAATTGCTCAACCTCTTGCAAGCGAAACAGTTGCATCGGATGTTGATATCGATACTAAAGAAGATTACACTTTTGCTTTTGACTTAGGTTTAGCGCCGATTTTTGAATTTAATATTTCTTCTAAAGATAGTTTAGATCGTTTTGTTATTAGTGTTGATGATGCTGAAGTTAACAAGGAGTTAGAAACCCTTCAAGTGCGCTATGGCACCATGGACAAAACTGATAGCATTGAAGAAAAGGATGTCGTTAATGCTGTCCTTACTGAATTAAATGACAAAAATGAACCTTTAGATGGTGGCGTTAGTGATAAAAAAACTTCTTTTACTCCTGAACTTATTACTGATGGCGATTTAAAAAACTCTATTATCGGGAAAAAAACAGGCGATACTCTAACCGTAGATATTTTCAAATTATTTAACGATAACGAAAGTGTAATTGCAAGTTCATTAGGATTAGCTAAGGAAGCTGTTAAAGACTTAAATAAATCTTTCCAATTAGTTGTAGAAGATGCTAGTCGCAGAATTCCTGCAGAGCTTAATCAAGAACTTTTTGATAAAGTTTTAGGCGAAAATGTAGCTACTGATTTGGATACATTTAAAGCTAAAATAAAAGAAAATATTGAAGCTTACTATAAAAATGAAAGCGAACAACACGTTGAACATATGATTGGTCATTTATTGACTGAAAAACATCATGTGCCTTTGCCTGATGCATTTTTGAAAAGATGGTTAATTAGTACTAAAGAGGAAAACTATAATGCAGAAAACGTTGACGAACGCTATCAGGAAGAATCAAAAGTATTAAGAGAAATTTTAATTCGCGAAAAAGCTGCTAAGCAATTTAACGTTGTAATCAATCAAGAAGATATCGAACAAGCATCTTTAGGATATACGCTTTCAATGTTTAGAAATTATGGTTTACAGAACCCTGAATTCGAATTTGTAAAGAAATTTAGTGATGATAGCCTTAAAAAAAGAGATTATGTTGAACAAATGAATGATATCGCTCTTAGAAGAAAAGTCTATAACGAAATCAAAAATATCATTTCTTACAACGATAAACCGGTTACAATAGAGGAATTCTATAAGCAAATAGAGGCACACAATCACCAGCACTAAGCTGCAACCTTTTTAATATCTTCAGTCTAATTCATTACTTGAAATTAAAAATCAAGTGGTAAGTGAGTGGGTGAAAAATAAATTTTTCTTCGATTTATCGGTCAGATTGAACGGAATATTTGCGCCTTTATGTCACATACCATAAATTTGTATAATTATTGTTGAATAAAAATCATTATGGACCACGGAAACGAATTTAAAAAATACGCCAACAAACATCTTGGCCTGAACAGTCTAACAGTTGACAGATATATTAACAACGCTACTCCGCATGTTATAACTAACCTGACTCCTAATATCATTGAAGAACGCCCGCTGAATATAGCGGCTATGGATATCTTCTCTCGTCTTATGATGGATAGAATCATATTTCTTGGTGTTCCTATCAACGATGAGGTTGCTAATATTGTAATGGGACAATTGCTCTTCTTAGAAAGTACTAACCCAAATCGCGATATTCAAATTTATATTAATAGTCCAGGTGGTTCTGTATACGCTGGATTGGGAAT
>JADLHV010000064.1 GCA_020848595.1 Bacteroidia bacterium | reverse complement strand
GTGGAGCTGCAGGGAGTCGAACCCTGGTCCGGAGTAGGAGATGATGGCGCTTTCTACATGTTTACCGATGATTATTGTCGGGATTAAATTGGTTCATCGAAAGCCAAGCCTAATCCGTATGTCGCTTTGTAATGCATTAGGGCACAACCATTCCTTATGCATATCTGAGCATGTCGAACGCCCAATCCGATACCGGCTCAGACAGAGGTACCGTAGACGTATGGAATATGTCTAATCCTAGATTAGGCAGCCATTGCGAAGTTATTTTCGCCTCTTAAATTTTGAATGTTAGGTTTTAAGAGCCAGCAAACAAAGCTCTACATGCTTACACCTCAGCCGCTCTACCCGTCAATTCCAGTCAGCCCCAAGGTTTTTAAAAGGACCGCAAAATTAATGCAAATTTTTAAACTAATTCAATTTATTTGAATTGCATGACAGCTTGTCTTCTTTTAACAGCCATCTTTTTTTAACTCTATTAATAATAAAAGTCTAGCTAATATATTCTCTGGATTTTATAGATCTAAATCCATAAGTATCTTTTACCATTCTATTTAATAAATGACACCCATTTCTTTAAATGTATTGCCTTTATTAATATCTCCTGAATTAAATCCAAGTTTAAACCAATACATCCTTTGTTTTGATGTTCCATGTGTAAAAGCATCGGGCATTACTTGTCCGTTTGCTCGCATTTGCAAACGATCATCCCCTACCGCATTGGCAGCTTCTAATGCCTCATCTATATCCCCTACCTCTAATACATTTTTCATCTTTTCATTATAATGCGCCCAAATTCCAGCATAAAAATCTGCTTGTAATTCCATTGCTACCGACAATCGATTGGCTTCTTTTTCACTGACTCTTTGTTGCTTGCTATGAACGGCATCCGATGTTCCTAATATATTTTGAATATGATGTCCAACTTCATGCGCTACTACATAAGCACAAGCAAAATCTCCTGGAGCACCTAGCTTATTTTTCAAATCTTGAAAAAAGGCTAAATCTATATAGACTTTATTATCTGCTGGACAATAAAATGGTCCAATTGCACTTCCTGCATGTCCACAACCAGATTCTATAGAATTTCTAAACAAGACCAATTTAGGCTCTTGATATTGTAAACCTAAATCTTTAAAAACTTTCGACCACACATCTTCATTATCGGCCAAAACCACAGATACAAATGCGGCAAGACTATCATCTGCTGGGCTTGTTGGCTCGCTTGTCTGTGCAGATGGATTCATTTGTTGTTGAAGGGCTTGATTTAAAATTTCGGCACTATTCCCATCCCCTGACATTAATTTCAAAACCAAGAAAATGAGTCCAATAACGCCTCCGCCTATTACTGCTTTTCCTCCAGCAGAACTGCGTTTATCTTCTACATTATCACTTTGTCTTCTTCCAATCCATTTCATGATGTATTTTTTTTCAAAAGTAATCAAATTGCTGAATTCTAAAACAGAGTTAACAATTGAATTTTCTGATTTAAACTAAAAGTAATTGAAAGTTAAATGTATAGAATTACAAAAAACCATCTAGAACATCGAAATATATTAGAAAAGTAAAAGATTTTACACTAAGCCTTCTTCATCAATACGTCTTAACATCGCTTGAGTATTATGTGTATCCGTTTTAGCTAAAAGATTCTTCCGGTGACTTTCAACTGTATGGGTGCTTACAAATAATTTATCACTCAACTAATGTCCTGAACATTTTTTTGATAACTCACTTTTGAGTCAATGTACTCGACTTTAAAAACCCTATACATTTATCGACATTTTCCTCATCTTTGCATTCAAACTTTTTATTTATGAATATTGTATTAATCGTTTTACTCAGTATTGCCTTGATTTTATTGGTTTTAATCTTACTCAAATCCATGAAGTCGGATGCTTCTATCGTTATTGATGCTACACGTAATTTATTGCAATCTGAATTACAAAACAATCGCAATGAACTTGCTTCTGCTCTTAAAGACAACCGCAATGAACTAAGTTTAGGAATAGATAGACTTACTCTAAAACTTGAAGAAAAACTTAACCTTATTGCTGAGGGTTTAAATAAAAATGCTCTAGAAAACAGAAGTGAATTGTCTTTATCTCTCAAGCAATTCCAAGACAGTTTTAGTCAAAATGTTAGAGACTTCAACGAACTTCAAAGACAAAAATTTGATGCTATGGCGATGAAACAAGACGAATTAGTTAAATCAACAGAGCTAAAGTTAGAAAAGATGCGTGAAACAGTTGATGAAAAGCTTCACAAAACCTTAGAAGAGCGTTTAGGTCAATCGTTTAAATTAGTTAGCGAGAGACTCGAGGCCGTACAAAAAGGACTTGGAGAAATGCAGACCTTAGCTACTGGTGTTGGTGATTTAAAAAAGGTGCTGAGCAATGTTAAAACCAGAGGCGTCTTAGGCGAAATTCAACTTGGAAATATACTCGAACAAATAATGGCGCCTGAACAATACGAAGCTAATGTAAAGACGAAACATGGTTCTAACGATATTGTCGAATTTGCTATTAAATTACCTGGTAAAGATGAAATTGGTTCTCAAGTTTATTTGCCCATAGATGCTAAATTTCCTCAAGAAGATTATGTGCGTTTACAACAAGCTTTTGACACTGGCAATGTGGCTGAAATTGAATCTTCTGGAAAATCGTTAAACCAATCGATTAAAAAATTCGCAAAAGATATACATGACAAATATATCGATCCTCCAAATACAACAGATTTCGGCATTTTATTTTTACCTATTGAAGGATTATACGCCGAAATTGTAAGACAACCCGATTTAGTCAACACCTTAATGCGAGATTATAAAATTATCATTACTGGTCCAACGACTTTAGCAGCTATGCTTAACAGCCTGCAAATGGGTTTCAGAACCTTAGCAATACAAAAACGCAGCAGTGAAGTATGGCAAATATTAGGCGCTGTAAAAACAGAATTTGGAAAATTTGGAGAGGTATTAAGTAAAGCACAGAAAAAGCTGAATGAAGCCAATGCCGAAATAGACACTTTAGTAGGCACTCGAACTAAAATGATGCTTTCTAAATTAAAACAAGTTGAAGCGCTTCCGACAGATGAAAGTGATGATTTATTATTAGATAATTAAAAAATAATATTCAGCACAAAGAGAAAAACATTGTGCATTTGTCGACTAACGTTGAGGAGGTTCAGGACGCAAATCAGGTTTCTGCAAATTGTCACTTACATCATAAATATTAAAAACATTAGGTGTAATAGAAATTCCAATAGCCCAATTTACACTATTGCGTGGCATTGGTCCTGAAATATTCCTCTTAAAAAAACTGTGATTAAAATTCACCTGACCATAAATATTTAATCTTTTACCTACAAAAATCATTTTTACGCCATGTTCTAATATCCAATAACTTTGAGCTGTTTTTATTCTACTAATTTCAGATTCAAACAACTGTTTAGAACTTGTGCTAGTTCTAGTAAAATCCAGATGTCCGACTCTTACGCTGTAACCGAACCTAGATTTTTCACGTGGAGCATCGTCTCTAAAAAGCACATTTGCCCGAAAAGCTAAAACACGATATCTTAAATTTAGGTTTCCAGAAGTCCCAATAAAATATTGTTCTGCAATAGTTCTATCATTGGCAACCATATATTCTGAAAATAATCCTAAACGAATAGAACTTGATTTAGATTGATTTAAATACCTCCCGACAGCATACGTCATTGCATCACTGTATCTATAAGTATTATAACTAGAGTTACTCACAAAAATATCATCATCGAATTTAGATACAGCTCTACTATAACCAATGTAAGCCGCAAGATGATCACTTATAGCATAACCAAAATTAAATTCAGTAACATAGTTAGACAAGCAGGCATTGGCATAAATATCTCCGATGTTTCTAAAATGAGGGGATACTAAATTTCTCGGATAATAATAAGTAGTTTGAGCGCTAACAGAATACACTTGACAGAGCAAACAAACATAGATGAAAGAGAATCTAACTAGGCGAAAAGGAAGAAAAAAGGATAGTCTAGATATAGATTTCCAGAGCTTTTCAAATCGGATGAAAAGCAAAGCAATAAAAGATAAATTGACCATTCTACCGAACATATAAATATTAAGACAGCACTAAATAAGCACTATTTTAATTCAAATATAGTAAATTTCTTTAAAGAACATAAAAATGAAAGCTTTAAAATAGAAAAAGAAAGAAATTAAGATTTGGGAGTTATGGGAAAGGCAAAAAAGTAAAACTATGATTAAGAATCACAATTCATTAATTTTTTTTATCATTAACATTTAAACAATAAATTATTTTTATTATTATTATAGTTTCAACTTTGCATTGATGAATACAAAACAAAAAATCACAATTGCAAAAGGCGATGGAATAGGTCCAGAAATAATGGATGCCACCCTTAAAATTTTAATTGAAGCTGGTGCACAAATAGAGACCGAAGAAATAGAAGTAGGAGAGAAAGTCTATCTTTCTGGAAATACATCTGGCATTTCGAACGAATCTTGGGACATAATAAGAAAGAATAAAATTTTCTTAAAAGCGCCCATTACAACACCACAAGGTGGCGGTTATAAAAGTTTAAATGTAACAACTAGAAAGTTCTTAGGATTATATTCAAATGTTCGTCCGTGCTCAAGTTTTCATCCATTTGTAAAAACTAAACATCCTTTAATGGATATAATAATTATTAGAGAAAATGAAGAAGATTTGTATGCAGGCATAGAACACCAGCAGACCGATGAAGTAGTACAATGTCTTAAATTGATAAGTCGACCTGGATGCGAAAAAATTATTCGATATGCTTTTGAGTTTGCACGTCAACAAAAAAGAAAAAAGGTTACTTGTTTTACTAAAGACAATATCATGAAACAAACAGACGGCTTATTTCATCAGGTATTTAATGAAATTTCGAAAGAATATCCAGAAATTGAAAATGAACATTGGATAATTGACATTGGGGCTGCTAAAATGGCCGACACACCTGAAGCTTTTGATGTCATTGTTATGCCCAATCTTTATGGTGATGTATTGTCGGATGTAGCAGCTCAGATTGCAGGTTCGGTTGGTTTGGCAGGTTCGGCTAATATTGGCGAAGAGTGTGCTATGTTTGAAGCTATACATGGTTCTGCACCTAGAAGAGCGGGACAAAATTTAGCGAACCCTTCTGGTCTTTTGCAAGGTGCTATTATGATGCTCAATCATATTGGACAAACAAGTATTGCTGAAAATATTCAAAATGCTTGGCTCAAGACTATTGAAGATGGAATACACACTTACGACATTTATAAAGAAGGCAAGAGCCGCATAAAAGTTGGAACACAAGAATTTGCAGATGCAGTAATTAAAAATCTAGGACTTGTTCCAAAGACACTTAAAGCTGCAAACTTTTCAAGTGACTATGTGATGCAACTTCCGAAATATCAGCGAAAAGAAGCTAAAACAAAAAAACTAGAAGGTGTTGATCTTTTTGTTCATTGGAGAGGTACAGACCCAATTGAAATGAGCCACTTAATTTCTCAAATTAATTCAGACCAAATACAATTAAGCATGATCACGAATAGAGGCATTAAAGTATGGCCTGATGGGTTTAAAGAAACATTTTGTACAGACCATTGGAGATGTCGTTTTAAATCTAAATCAGAATTTACCAAATCTAATATTTTAGAACTATTGCAAAAGGCGGAAGCTAATGGAATAGACGTTATAAAAACGGAAAATTTATATATAATAGACGGAAAACAAGCATACTCTTTAGGACAAGGACAATAAATATGAAATCAGTAAAAATACAATTAATTGATGGCCGCTTTAATACTGAAGAAACCATAGATTTATTAGAAAAATTGATAAAAATAAAAATCAACTTTCATAGTAATAAAATCAAATCAAGTGATATAGAAGAAGACATTAAATACAGAGAAAACAGAATTAAAGTCTTACAAGACGAAATGTACAACATCCGTAAAATGATTTTAAATTCAAAACAAATCAATTTAAAATCAATGATTGATATCAATTCTATATAATTTTTATTTATTGTTTGATGAATACGAACCCCAACAATACAATAATTAAACATGAAATGCTGGAAAAATTATTTTCAGGCAGACCCTTACTCATTGCCACAAAGCACAGCAAAGAAAGGGTAATCGGCCCTATAATGGACCATTATCTTGGTGTACAATCTATTAAATGCACACAGTTTGACACAGATAAATTTGGCACATTTACTGGAGAAGTTTTGCGATATGGTGATGCATTACAAACAGCTAGAGAAAAATGTCGAAGTGCTATGGAATTATTGGGATACGACCTTTGCATTGCCAGTGAAGGTTCATTTGGTCAACATCCCAATATTCCATTCTTAGCGACTAATGAAGAAATCCTTATACTGATTGACACAAAAAACAATCTTGAAATATCTATTTGTCACAGTGACTGTGAAACAAATTACAAACAATCTGAAATCAACTCGTATAACGAATTAATGCAATTTGCTCTCGAGATTGGATTCAATGATCATGGTATAATTTTCAGAAAAGACAGTTACTGCAAAAAATCTATTACAAAAGATTGTCTTGATTGGAGAGACCTTAAATCACTTTACAAAGAATACCAAGAAAAATACAACTCTTTTACTGTAGAAACAGATATGAGAGCCATGAGAAACCCAACTCGAATGCGAGTAATAGAAAAAGCTGCAAAAAAGTTAGCTAAAAAAATCATAAAGCTCTGCCCTGATTGCAATACTCCAGGTTACTCGGTGCAAAACATTACAAAAGGATTACCTTGTTTCACTTGCGGATTCCCTACGAATACACCTAGAAATCAAATCTACACATGTCTTAAATGTGCTTATAGTGAGACAGAAGAAATCAACATCCAGAAAAAATTCGAAAACCCTCTGTATTGTAACATCTGTAATCCATAAAACAGCTCATTAATGTAAATTTAATGATACTGTTCATACCATTTGAAGCTTTCTTCTACTATTCTCGACTTTTCATTTTTTATAAATTCTATGAAAGCTTTAGCAATTGGAGAGTGTTTTTTCCCTTCGAGCCAAATAAGACTCCAAGTTGTTTTTATGGGCATACCCCTTACAGGAATAATAGACAATTCTTTGCCTTGAAGTTCATTACGTATACCAATAAGCGGCATAATTGAAAAACCTAAACCAGCTAAAATAGATTGTTTAACCGCTTCATTCGACGTTAACTCTAAACGTTTAAATGGCACAATACCTTGTTTACCTATAAACTTTTCCATCATTTGCCGAGTCCCTGAACCTAATTCTCTATATATTAATGGCAAATTTTCCATCTCATCCTTTCGTAGAGTTTTCATAGATGGTTCAGTTCCAGTTTTACCAACAAGATACATTTTATTCTGCAACAAATCGAGTTTTTTAACTTTAATATTTGTGGGCAAAATAGATACTAATGCAAAATCCACTAAATTATCTTCTAAACTTTCTAGCACCATTTGCTTATTTGTTACATCAACATTAAGTTCGATTCCGGGATGTGCATTCATGAAATCGACCAAATAATAAGGTAAAACATATTTACCTGTAGAAACAACTGTAAACTTAAGCTTTCCAACTAATTGCCCTTTAAAAGCCAAAGTCCTATTATTAATTTCACTTACCTCTAAAAGTACCCTTTGGGCTACTTTGGCTATTTCATTTCCAAATTCTGTAACGTATAATTTCTTACCTATAACTTCAGTTAAAGGTATATCAAATTGATCTTGTAAATTCTTCAATTGAATCGACACTGCTGGTTGTGTTAGATTTAATTCCTCAGAAGCTTTTGTAATACTCTTAAGTTCTACAACTTTAAGAAATATACGCAATTGATTTAAAGTATAATTCATAAATATATTTAATCATTAATATTACAAATATAAATTATTTTTATTCATTTTCAAGTATGTTCTTTGCAAACCAAATGAAAACTGCTTCAATAAATTTTGTCAAACCGATTACAAACACAGAAAAGCCAATACATGTTTCTTTAGTTTTTAGACCAAAAAAAAGAGCTAAAAACTCAATTAAAAGAAGCAACTCCATCATCCCAATTGATATTGATATTGAAATTCTCAAAAGCAAAAATATACAGCCTTCAAAAAACACAAATCTATTCTTTAATAAAAAACACTATCAAACATTACTTTTAATCTGTAAAAGTTTTCATAATTTCTATAAGTCATTATATACTAACTTTAAGAGATTAAGCAATAAGACAAGTAGGATTGATACAAAAATAAAATGCAACAACTATTAATAGAAAACCTATCAAACCCGGCCTTACTATTCTTTATTTTAGGCATTATTGCGGTTTATGTTAAAAGCGACTTAGAAATCCCAGACAATTCTTCAAAATTCATTTCTATATACCTATTATTTTCGATTGGATTTAAAGGTGGTCAAGAGCTTTCGCATGAATCATTCTCGAGTGAAATTAGTTATTCGATTCTTTTTGGTATTGCCATTTCGGCTTTAATTCCACTATATACATTCTTCATCCTTAAAAGAAAACTAAGCATAGACGATTCGGGAGCAATTGCTGCTGCATATGGATCAGTTAGCGCTGTAACCTTTGTAACAGCCGTCTCTTATCTAGAAGCTCACCAAATGTCTTTAAACGGGCACATGGTTGCTATTATGGCATTAATGGAATCTCCTGCAATTATAATGGGATTATTCTTAATTTCTGTGTATCAAAAAAATGAGCGAATTAAAATTAATAAATGGAATGCTATCAAACATTCGCTTACAAATGGCAGTGTACTTTTAATATTAGGAAGTCTATTAATTGGATTTATTGCTAATGCTAAACAAGCAGAAGGAATAAAGCCTTTCACCAACGATATTTTTAAGGGATTTTTAGCCATTTTTCTATTAGATATGGGCATAACCAGTGGTAAAAAATTAAAATCTTTTTTTGCTTATGGTACCTTTCCATTGATATTTTCATTGATAATCCCATTACTCAATGGGTCTATCTTTGCACTTTTAAGCTCTGTAGTAACTCAAGATATATCAAGTCGATTTATTTTTGCAATACTAGCCGCCAGTGCCTCCTATATTGCAGTTCCAGCGGCAATGAAAATAGCAGTACCTAAATCCGACCCAGGATTATACTTACCAATGGCCTTAGCTGTTACCTTTCCAATAAATATTACCATAGGTATGCCCATCTACCTAATGGTAGTTCAAAACTTCAGTCTTCTATAAACCAAAGAAAAGTACTTAAATAATGATTAAATTATTACTCAGCAGACGGAACATGTAAGAAACTTAGCTTAGCTAATTCCTTCTCTTGTTCAGAACGCATACCAATACCTAAATCGCCTGCATTACTTACATAATAAGCTAGCTCACGCAAACTTGTGTATAGGTCATTGGCAAATTTTGGTTCTAATTTCGGGAAAATGTCATTTAGCCCTATTAAAGTATCCGATAAATACTGTGTTCTCTCTAAAGTTGAAGATGGCAATACTTCTAATATTTGATCAATCGCATCTTCTGTATGACCATCTAAGGCCTTATAAACACCACTTACATCTCTGGTTTCAGAATAAGTCTTAACATGAATTATTTTAATTGCTTGTGCTATTTCTTCAGGGGCAAATTCGCCGTCTGCACCCGCTACCAGGGCCGAAATAAGAACTGGAGCGTTCATAACCAATTGCTTTTCTGATGATGATAAATGTTCTATTTTGCTGAGCATACGATTGTTTATATTACTTTTGCGCAAAAGTAAGCTTTTTTTAGAATGGCTACAACATTAGAACTGGCGAAATTTTTCCTTAAAGAGGAATGGAAGGGTAAACACGCTTTAATGAGTGCTTTTCTCTATATATTTACCGCTGTTCTTATTACTTTCTTAAGCTTACCTGGCATCGATAAAGCCTTATATGCTTCTCTTTTTTGGATAGTTGTCATTTTTACGACCTTACAAGGAATTTCTAAAGCTTTTATTCAAATGAGAAAAGGTCATTTCTTTTTATGGAATCAATTGTGCACACCTGAACAGTTTCTTGCAGCCCGTCTTATTGCTTCAACCTTGCTCATGCTAGGGTTTACTGTATTTGCTTTTATTGTCTTTAGCACTATGCATGGTGGAATTGGAAATGATGGTTTCGATTTTCTATTAGTCTCTATCGTAACTGGAATTGGTATTTCGTCAATTTTTACGATTAGCAGCAGTATAGCTTCTAAAACCGAAAACCCTGGCGCACTACTTCCTGTTCTAACTTTTCCAGTTATTTTACCTGTTTTACTCATCGGAATGAAAGCTGGGAAAAAAGCCGTTGATGGTTTAGGTGCTAGCACTTATTTGCCAGATTTACTCATACTAATGCTTTTAAATACCCTTATTATCGCTTTAGGTATTTTACTAATGAAGTTTATTTGGAAAGATTAATTTACTTCAACTAAATTTTATTTCATTTTCACAAAATTCAAATCAGAAAAATCAAAACTAAAATCTGTCATAGGAGAAATGGCTTCTAATGTAAATCCTGTTATTTGTAATTCTGAATCAATATTAAAACGAATAAGTGCATCGGCATCAAAAGTCCTATCATCCCATCTAATTAATAAAACATTTTCGTGTAAATACTTTAGTTCTCCTTTCATTTTAGGCGATTTTAAAGAAACTATTCTTAATTGAGCACCTTCAAATTGAATTTTAAATTCACCCATCCAGGCATCAGTAAATCTTCCAATATAACGACTAAAATCTCTCTTAATTTTTAGATTAGCCTGAATTTGCACTAAGTTATAAATCGAATCTACAATCCTATTCGCATAAGCAACACTCTTATTTCGTCTTGTAGAAAGTTCTACCACCCTATTGTTTCCCTCTATACCCAAATAGGCATCCTTTATAGCATCTGTAATGGCTCTAAACGCTCCACCTTCTTGTTGATTGGTTAAAACAATAATACCAAGTCCGATTTCAGGCAACATGGTCAATTGAGTCACATTTCCTGGCAAACCACCAGAGTGACTGATTTGTTTATAGCCTTTAACATCAGACAAGAAAAAACCTAATCCATAAGCCGAAAAATGGGTATTATAGGCTCCAGGAGAATTAACTTGAATGGGGGTTTGTGCGTTAAGCATTTCATTTAAAAATCGCTTTGAAACTAATGTTTTTTCGCTATTAGGTATAGCCATGCCGTTCATAACTGAAATTAACCATTTACTCAAATCAGTTACATTCGAAAAAATAGTTCCAGCGGCACTCATTAACTCTGAATTATGATGTGATATTACTTGCAGTTTTTTATCACATATAGCATGAGGTTCTATCATATTCGATTTATCCTTAATTCTATTAAATTGTGCATGTGATTCAGTCATTCCAAGTGGTTTAAAAAATCTCTCTTCAATAAAATCAAACCATGATTTTCCACTCACTCTATGAATCAATTCACCTGCAGTTATAAACATCAAATTATTGTATTGAAATTTAGTTCTAAACGGAGATTCGGGCTTTAAGAAACGCAAGTTATATATGGCATCATTGACAGAAAAAACGGCCGAATCTGGGAAAAACATTAAATCTCCAGCTCCAAGTCCTAAACCACATCGATGGGTCAATAAATCTCTTATCCTAAAATCCTCGGTTACAAATGGATCATATAATTTAAACTCAGGAATGTAATCT
>JADLHV010000063.1 GCA_020848595.1 Bacteroidia bacterium | reverse complement strand
ATTAAAAAAAAACAGAAATTTAATTGAAATATCAATAATTAATCAAGGCATTCCATGACTAACAAAATCCCAGAATCAAAAGTAACTTCCATAATTCCAGATTCACGTATTTTATTGCTACTACTAGTATTGAAAGGGTATTCTAAGGTATGATTCGTTAATGTCCATTCTAAATTAGTCGCATGAATATTTTCAACCTTATTCAATGGAATAAGCGAAATATTTTCACCTTTTTTAAAGAATTTCTTAAAACCTGTTTTAATCGGATAAATCCTCGAATGATCGTCTATCATTACTTGAGAGATTTTGTCTTGATATCGAGCTAAAATCGCTATATTATTGATATAGTGATCACTTCTTTTACCAGTGGCCCATATAATATTAACAGCAGTAAATTTACGTTCTATTAAATATTCTAATCCCTTTTCAAGATCTGTCTTTTCTTGATCTGGAACATATTCAATCTTAGTATCTGGAGGGATTTTCATCCTTATTGAATCCAATGATTGATGATCAAAATCACCTAATACAACATCAAACTTCAATCCGAGTTCTAGTACCCTTTCTAATGCGCCGTCTAGAACAATTATGAACGGACTCCATTCTAACAATTGCCCTATCAATTCATTACCGCAAGACTGCCCATTAGCGATTATTAACGCTGGCTCCTGTGCTTCTCTTACGACATGATGACTTGACATTTAGTGAACCACATTGAATCTTAGACTGCCTTGATTAAGTCCTTCGGAGTATATAAGAATATAGTTTCCATTGTTTAATTTAGAAACATCTATGACGTTAATTGATTCCTTTAATTTACCATTCAGCACCTGTTTGCCATTTAAATCAACAATCTTGAAATCACATGCAACGGTATTTTTTATCTCAATATTTAGAACATTATTTGCCGGAATTGGATATGCCGATTTCAATAACTCAACAGTATTACTTTTAATATTACTAATACCTTGATTATTTATCTGACCTTTAAAAACCCCTCTACCGTGTGTAAAGAAATAAATATCTTTTTTATTGTTGTCAATCTTAATATTACTAATAACAGTAGATGGCAAACGGGTATCTTTTACCCATGTTTCGCCTCCGTCCTCAGTAATGTATAAACCATAATCAGTGCCTGCGAATATTACATCACTTGGATTGAATGGATCGCATTCTACCCAATTTACTGGCAATCCTTTTGGTAAGTTTCTGCTGATATTCTTAAAGACTGGTGTACCAAAAACATCGGTAACTTTCCAAACTCTACCAGAATCAGCAATATTGCTAAATGAAATATAAATTTCGTCTCTAGTTCCTGGAATTACTTTAATCGAACTAACAAACGATGCTCTGATATAAGATGGCATTAACAACCTTAAATCTTTATACTTTGGCACCGTATTTAAAACAGAATCCACAGCTACTAAAGCATTACTACCTCCCGAAAAAGCCGATGGATTTACGTCTGGAGAAAATGCTGCACAATATAATCTCCCTGTCGAAATTTTACCTAAACTTTTAAAATTTGAACCCTCATTAGAGCTGAAATATAAATAAGTATTTGAAGGATATAAAACATATTCTCCAACAGTTGGACTTATCGTATAAGGATGGATAAACCACTTTGCATCTGTTGTAGGAATATTATTAGCGATATTACTACCATTGCGATAAACTGCTCCATTTTGTGTGGCATAATAGCGATAATTATTTTTAGTTGGATGATAAAAACTATGACCACCATCTCCTCCGAATATATTGCTGAAAATTTTACTACCGTTTCTACTTTCCTTTGTTCCGTTATCTTGACATCCTCCAAAAAAATACTGTTGATTAGGAGAAACATCACCATGATAAAATTGAGTTATATTTAATCCATTATTCAAACTTGTATAATTATTAAAATTACTCCAATTATAATAACATAAGCCACCATCACTTCCTACATAACAATTGTTTCCACTGCTAACAGCAATATGATGATCTGAATGCTGATCATTGGCTGCAAACCATGAAGTTCCTCCATTATAAGTATATCCTGAACTTACAGAAGCAATAAATACATCATTTGAATCATTTGGATTAACAAGCATTGTCAAGGTATACCAAGTAAATCCAAAACCAACTGTGCTATTTGGATTTGACTTTTTAACAAATGTTTTGCCGCCATCACTCGACTTATAAAATGCGCTTAATACGCCATTATAGGAATCATCTGGTCCGGAAATAGCAGCATATACCACATTTGGTGCATTTTTACAGTAGGCTAACTCCCCTCTTGCAGTCGATGTAGAACTTATACTTGTTACTTTACTAAATGTGTTAATATTGCCTGTATTGGAACGATAAACGCCACTTCCTTTAATAGTAAACATAACCGAACCATCCGGAAAAACTTCTAAATCATTCATCTGTGAACCCGTATTATAAACTCTAACAAATGTGTCACCAGCATCATCGCTTCTCCATAAACCAGAACTATTAGTAGCAACATATAAAACATTGGTATCCTTAGGAGAGCATTTAACCGACCATGTAAATTGGAATTCCGATCTATTTGTAAAAGATAATTGCTCGAATGTATTACCTCCATCTGTTGATTTAAAAACTCCAGAACCCATTAAATCCGCACTATTGCCAGAATACTCACCCGTTGTATAATAAATTACCTTAGGTAAAAATGGATTTTGATCCATATAAGTAACACTTGGACTTAAAGCTTGATCGTTGATAGGTCTCCATGAAGCGCCATTATTTTCAGAAACAAAAACACCGCCAGAAGCACCTCCAACTATTATATGATTAGGATTTGAATAATCGACTACCATACCACGTATTCTACCTCCAATATTATCCGGACCAACTTCTTTTACGTTCATTAATGCATCCGAATTCTCTCTTTTTGATGATACAACATCCCAATGATATTTAGACATTTCAGGCAATACTCCTGAACCGTTAGTTCTCATAAACAACCATTGATCATAATATCCAGGAAATGACCCTTCTGTTTCAATAGAATTCTTTATTCGGGCACATGAAACAACTAATAAACTCAAAACAATAATCTGCATTGCAGACTTGAAATTCTTAAACATAAGCTACAAATATACTAAATATTAAAATAATTTAAATAGGATAAATGACCTCTACAAACAGTCATTGATAAAATCTATAATAGAAAATGCCACATCTACTCTAATTTTGCGCATAATGAATCAAAACTCAATACAAGTTGCAACTTTAGCTGGCGGTTGTTTCTGGTGTATCGAAACAGTGATGAACCGTTTGGATGGTGTTAGTGAAGTCCTAAGTGGATATATAGGCGGAAAAATATCTAATCCCACCTATAAAGAAGTCTGTAGTGGCTTAACTGGGCATGCAGAAGCGGTTCAGATTACTTTCGACTCAGATATAATTAGTTACGACACCCTTTTAAAAGTGTTTTTTAGCATGCACGACCCTACAACCCTGAATAGACAAGGAGCTGATATTGGCACGCAATACCGTTCAGCCATTTTTTATCATTCTGAAGATCAAAAACAGAAAGCATACGAAATGATTCAATCTCTAGAAAATGATGGCGTTTTTAATAAAATTGTTACCGAAATTAGCCCTAGCAGTGTGTTTTATATCGCAGAAGATTATCATCAAGATTATTATAACCAAAATAGATTACAAAACAGTTATTGTACCGCTGTTATAGACCCAAAAGTAAATAAACTGAGACAATCATACGCCCATCTACTTAGAAAAAACTAATACCATAAATAAAATTTATATTATCATATAAAAATATAATTAAAATACTAAACCTTTAAATAAATTCCTATTAATGGACAATACTAATTTTTAAAATGTATTGAATTCCATCTACAGTCAATTCTAATGTATACAAGCCTGGACTTAATGAAACTGTATTAATTTCAGTTAATTCTTCATTTAAATCTGAATTATAAACTAACTGTCCAATAGAATTAAATAGCTTCACTTGAGCATTAACTATTTCATTTGGCAATTCAATTTTTAACCAATCATTTGATGGATTTGGGTACACTTTAAAATTACTTGGTAATATGTCTTTGATACTAGTTTGAGTGATACTTACTCTTTTTTCAAAAATACATTCACAATCATTATCACTCGCTTTTAAAGTAACATTAAAGTTTCCAAGCATTATATACTGATAAATCGGCGATACATCTGTAGAAGTACCACCTTCTCCAAATAACCATTCGTACTTATCGTAACTCGAATTGATTGGTGTAAATTTATAATGATTAAAGCCAATCTGATTGTATGGAGTTACATTAAAATCACATGTCGGCATAGTGGTTACTGTTACTTGTCGATAAGCGGTATCATCACATCCTTCTTCAACTCCAACTACAAGCACAACCGTGTATGTTGTTGTAGATTGAATATCATAATTATGGACAGGATTTCTAACACCTTCAACCGAACTATTATCTCCAAAATACCAATTATAAATTAGCTCACCTTCATCTATTTTAGATTTATTGACAAATATGGCTTCATTGCCTTCGCAAATGTCCTGAACATCGAAATCAGCTTGAGCTTGCTTTAACACGACAAACGACTTTTCTAATTGATTGCTACATCCATTACTCAACAATGATTTCAACTTAACTGTCTTAGGTCCATAACTATTCCAGTTCTTTGAATAGTCTTTACTGTTTGCTGATTGACCATCGCTAAACGTCCAGGTATAGTTTGAAGTTACTCCTACAAACTCAGTACTGAGATTATTAAACTTTGTAGGATCATTCTGACACAATTTACCAAAACTAAAATCGACAAGAGGTGCAGGTTTAACAGTTATAATACGACTAAAAGAATCTAGACATCCGAACTCAGACACCATCCTCAAAACCACATTATAGGTTCCATAATTACTATATGCATGAACTGGATCAATAATAGTTGAAATATCTCCATCATTAAACATCCAATATGCACCCATTTTACTGCTGCTTATTGTTGATTTATTATTAAATTGAATTTCATCAAACATACAAATATCCTGGCTCGAAACTTCGAATGAAGCCACTGGAGTAGGAAATAAGTATGCATTTCTATTGTATGTAGCTATACATCCATTTAAATCTCCTTTCAAACTAACAGAATACCTATCTGGTTTAGAATAAAAATGTAGTGGGCTTTTCACATTTGATTTTGGTGTATAATCTCCAAAGTCCCAAGTATAGATTATCCCATTTCCAGGAGTTTGATTAACAAACTTCACACTATTCCCTTCACATGCATTTATTACTTTAAAAGACACCGAAGGAATCTGACCTACTTGAATATTAATAGTAGTATCTGATTTAATTCCATAAGGATTTGTCATTACCTCGAGTCGAATTGGATAAGTACCAGGGCTGGCAAAATTATGCACTGGTTCAACAAAATCTGAACTATCGTTTGCCGAAAAATGCCAATTATAAACTAATCCACCAGAATGAACGGTACTTAAATTTGTAAAATATACATCATCCCCAGCACAAATCACATTAGGGAAGCTGAAATTTGGCTTAGGTGTAGGCGCAATATGCACTACTCTCTCGAGGATTGTATCACAATAAAACGGACCTAAATCAGCTAAATCAACACGAATAATAATATTACTATCAAGCAAACTCGTATCTGGTGTAAATAATATATGTGCATTCGAATTACCTTGAGGCGCCGAAAAAGAATATAAAGCATTGTTGATACTCATCCCACCTTGCGTCAACAGGTCTACCAAGTTGACTTTCCATGTTGCTCCATAGTTTGAATTACTATATCCTGTTGGAGGGCTTAATTCGTAATCTAAACTAACATCCACAGGAGTAAGGTCAGGATTAGACATTAAGCCCAATTTATATTGACCTTTGAAACCTTGAGAAGCCAACAAATCAGAACCAAAAGGCTTTGGATTAATTACCACTACTATTGGTTTCCTTGTAATTGATTCACAAGATTTTTCATAAATAAGCTCACAATCTAAAGTCCAAGGTGTATAAACACCAATTTGTCCAAATTTGCCGTAAATACAATTACCTCCAGTAATAGACAAGTCTGAATTCGAGTAACTATTTGTTCCGTAATTCACCCAAACATCCTCTCCATTTAATGGGTCGGTTGTTACATATAATCCATAATCTACTCCAGGTTCCAAAACCAAAGAAATTGGTATAATATTTTTTGCACCACCATTACTTAATTCAGCATCAAATATTCGTATCCAAGCTGTAGAGTCTGTCTCGTATCCAACAAACCCTCCGTTGCGGTAATACACTTTATAATGCGGGGTTGAATTCCCAAAAACTGATTGAATTTTGATACCCGATAAATGTAGAAGTTCGTTTGAATTAAGATTTAACATCCCACCATTGTATTCATTTTGGTCGTAAGAAACGGATGTATAGTTATAAAATCCTGATCCAAACTCAGAAGAAATATTTTTAAACCTTCTACTTTCGGCATAAAATGTATCTGTTTGATATAAATAAGGAGTTATAAAATTAGAGCCCAAAGACAATGGATTTCCGCCCGTTGGCACATCATACCACACAATACTATCAGGAGAATTTGCCGAAATTGCCACATAACCAACACCACAATGAACCGTATTTGAAGCACTCGGTAGAGAAGGACTTCCAGCATGTACATAAACAAAATCTATTGTATCATTTGAAAGATCTGAATCGACATTACCATTTGGAGTATATGTCCAAACTTTAAAGGAATAACTCGTATTAGCAGTAAAATTAAAACTACTATTTAATACAATATCAATACCTGCATCAGATGCTAATGAAGAATTAATAAATAAAGGCGTTTGAACATTTCCATTTATAGAATAACCGACATAATAATTATTTACGGCATTTATACCCATATTATAAATATGTGCACTTAAAGACTGATTATATTGACATTGATCTGGTATCACAAAAGATTTTACTGATAAATTATCATTGCCATATATACGTTCAACTTCAAGCATCATACGTTGATTAGCATTTTGATAATACCATTGACAAGTTTCTGTATTAATTCCACCCCAATTTGGAGAGGTTATACCAGGTCGAATCGTGTACGAACTACCACGATTACATGTGTACTGATTTAAAGTTAATTCTATATAATCCGAATACTGACCACAATTATAATCAGAACAACCTGTACCGACAGACCAAACTTCACCGTCGCATGAAACTGAAACGTCATAACCATTTGCCAAAGCATCTGCAATCTGACGAACAGCGAATTTATCTGTACAAGACTTTCCAACCATATCATACGTCCCCTTCATGGTCATCTTTACATATTTATCAGAACTT
>JADLHV010000062.1 GCA_020848595.1 Bacteroidia bacterium | reverse complement strand
TTAATTAGCTATGGTGCTGGTCCAAGAGCAGGTCAATTTTTGGTCCTAGGCGCTAAATGCCACGCTTTACTTAATAGTAAACTTTCTCCTGATATAGAAGATGTTAAGGCTATTGCTTTAGATATTCTAAGACACCGTTTGGTGAAAAACTACAAAGCTGAAGCTGAAGGTATTAGCGTTGATGAAATCATCAAAGGTTTAATGTAAAATTATTTTATTATTCATTTAAATGAAAAAAGCCATCCTTTAAAGATGGCTTTTTATATGATAATTTATAGAGTCTTATTCAAACTCAGACTGTAATATCTTTTTAATTTCAATTACGGTCTCTTCTTCTAATTCAGTTCTAGTTACTAATTCATCATTGGCAATATCCAATACAGCTTTAGCAGTATCTAAACCTATAGATTTCAATTCGTCAATGATCCAGCTATCAATTTCATCTGCAAATTCATCTAGGTCAATATCAGAATCATCAATACCCATATCTTCTCTGTA
This sequence comes from Bacteroidia bacterium, assembly GCA_020848595.1. GTDB lineage: Bacteria > Bacteroidota > Bacteroidia > NS11-12g > UBA955 > JABMMZ01. The sequence goes on along the minus strand of JADLHV010000062.1, from coordinate 4,935 downwards.
TACTTCGATATCGTAGCCAACTAAACGGCTAGCAAGTCGAATATTGAAACCACCTTTACCAATGGCTAAACTTACTTGGTCAGGACTCAAAAACACATTTGCTTTTTTAGTATTTTCATCTAAAGTGATAGATGAAATTTTAGCAGGGTTTAAAGCTCTTTGAATAAACAATGAAATATTAGTTGTAAAGTTTATTACATCTATATTTTCGTTGCGTAATTCACGTACAATACCATGGATACGACTGCCTTTCATACCAACGCAAGCGCCAACTGGATCAATTCTGTCGTCATAACTTTCAACAGCAATTTTAGCTCTTTCTCCTGGTTCTCTAACAATCTTCTTAATAGTAATTAACCCGTCAAGAATTTCAGGAACTTCTAATTCCATAAGTTTCTCAAGGAAAACAGGAGAGGTTCTAGATAAAATAATTTTAGGAGATCCATTAATCATTGAAACTTCATGAACAATGGCTTTCAAAGTTTCACCTTTTTTATAAAAGTCTGCTGGAATCATTTCATTTTTTGGAAGTAGAAGCTCATTACCCTCGTCATCCAAAACCATTATTTCTTTCTTCCAAATTTGGTAAACTTCACCAGTTACAATTTCACCAATTCTGTCTGAGTATTTTCTAAACAACTCATCTTTTTCTAGTTCAAGCACTTTAGTCATTAAGGTTTGACGAGCTGCAAGAATATTACGTCTACCAAAGAAATCCATAGGAACTTGATCAATGGCTTCTTCTCCAATTTCGTAATCTGGTTCAATTTTTCTAGCATCTGTAATGCTAATCTGTAGGTTCTCATCTTCTACTTCACCCTCATCTACAATCAGACGGTTTCTGTATATTTCCAAGTCACCTTGGTCTGTGTTAATAATGATATCGAAATTGGTATCATCTCCATAGCGTTTTTTTAACATGTTGCGGAACACTTCTTCTAAGACACGCATTAAGGTGGCTCTGTCAATGTTCTTAAACTCTTTGAATTCTGAAAACGAATCCACGAGTCCTCTAACGGTTAATATTTGTGGTGTTGTCATTTGAATGATAATATAATATGCGCTTTTTTTATGTTTTCGAAATCTACCGTTCTTGTAATTGGCATTTCGTTTTTCTTTGGTTTTGTATTTTCGAAATATTCAAAATTTAATTGATTTCCATCAACTGCTCTTAAATGTCCTTTGAAACTAGACTCATCACTTAAAATCACTTGAAACTCTCTGCCAATATGTTTAGGATATTGACGTAGTAGTTTGATATCACTATCAGCTCCTGGAGATAATACGTCTAAAGTGTAATTCTCCTCTGGCATCGTTTCATCTGCAATGTGATTAATTGCTCTGCCAATTTCCGAAATATCATAAATACCTAGAGGTTGATCACCATCTATCACAAATTCATAGGTATTGTTTCCATGATGGGCTTCTACTAGAAAAACATTGGGATGCTCTTCTAATACCTTAGTAAGTATGGCCTTCAGTTGATATTCTACGTTCATATATAACAAGTGAGGGGCTTTAAGGGCCCCTCATCAAAATTTTGAATAAATAAGTTGCTGCAAATATAGTACTTTTTAAATAAAAAGCAAATACTTATCGTTTAACTCCACCCGTACTTGGGGTGCCAGCTCCGGCACCAGTAGAGCCTGAATTAGAATTTCCGTTAGAACCAGTGGTAGTTGTACCTGTTCTTGTTGTATTATTTGTTCCAGTTGTTGTGCTTGTTCCTGAAGCACTGCTCGAACCTCTATTGCCAGAAGTATTAGTATTAGCACCTTTCCCTGTACTTGAACTGTCTGAACCACTCGTGTTTGTTGAAGTGCCAGTTGTTTCTGTAGTATTTTTACCTTTAGTTACAGTACTGCCCGCTGTATTTGTTTTTTGATTGCCAGAAGTACTTCCTGTATTAGTTTTATTGTTACTTCCGCTTGTTCCTGAGCTACTTCCTGAACTTCCTTCTAATAATGCGCCAAGTATTTTTGCCCCAATTTCTAAGCCTTTAAGTGGTTTTCCTGTTGTTGTATTTGGTTGAGTCGTATTTCCTGCTGTTCGCTCTTGTGATGCACTATCTGTATATATGCCATCATTTGAGTTGATTGAACCATGGTCAATTGGAGGATTTGGTCCACCTTTTCCTGCTCCTCCATCATTGCTAGGCTCTGTTTTATATAAACCTCTTTTACAACTATCTAATTGAGCATTGCATTTTTGATTTTGTTTAATCATGAAATTATACTCTGTTTTATACTCGTTTAGTTGCGCATTCGCTGTTTTTAATTGATTTTGAAGCGCAGTATTTTCGGTTTTTAATTTATTGGCTTCTTCAGTCTTCGCATCTAGTTGTTTTTGTATGTCTGAACAATCAGTGTTTTTGCTTTTCAAATCATTAATTTCTGAATTGAGTTTTGAAATTTGTGCATCCAACTCAGTTTTTTTCTTGTTAATGTCTACTAAAACTGTTTTAATGCTATCAAGTGACTTGTCTTTAGCTGAAATAGTTGCTTTTAGTTGAATGATTTGGGCATTCAATGCAGTATTACTTTCTTGACATTTTTTTAGTAATTCGTCGTTATTACTGCCACTGTTTTCACAATTTTTACAACAGTTTTTTAATGCATTTGCTAAACTATCAACGCGATTGCTCAATTCATAATTCTTAGTATTTAAGCGGTTAATAGTTTTTGTCATCTCGTTCATTTCTGCTTTTAATAATGCGCTATTGTCTTCGCATTGTTTAAGTTTCTGTGCATCAGTTGTATTACTTGAGTTCTTTTTGCAATTTTCTAATTCAATACTTAATTTACCTAGTAGAATATTTAATGAATCAGATTGTTTTTTTGCAATAGTAGCATCATTTTGCGCTTTGGCTTTCTCTGCTTCCAATTTCTTGACAACTTCGGCATTGTTCTGTGTAGTGTTCTTTTTGCAATTTTCTAACTCAACTGTTTTTTGTCCTAATAACACATTCAAAGAATCAGCTTGCCTTCTGGCGACTTTAGCGTCGTTCTCCAATTTTTTAATATAATCTGGATTTGGTTCAACGATAGATTTTTTGCAGTTTAATAGTTCAATTTCTTTTTTAGTTAATATTATCTTTAAACTATCTGCTTGCTTACGAGCAATTCGAGCATCATTTTCTGCTTTTTCTCTATCCGCTTCTGCCTTTTTAACAATATCTTCATTGGTCATAACACTCGACTTTTTACATCTGTCAAGTTCAAGGTTACGTTGAATCAAAATATTGTATAAGCTATCTGCTCGTTTATTAGCAAGTATAGCGTTGTTTTCAGCTTTTTTCTTTTCAGCTTCTGTCTTTTTAAGGATTTCTGCATTAAAAGTAGTTGAATTTTTCTTGCAGTTTTCGTATTCTGTTCTAGCTATTATAACTACGTTGTATAATGAATCTATTCTTCTTTGTAGAATAATGGCTTCATTAGTTGTTTTATTGCCTGAATTTTTCTTACAAAGTTCATACTCAACACGGGTATTGAATAATACGTTATTTAAAGAATCTACTTTTTTCTGCAATACAGCCTCATTATTAGTTTTGTTTGGAGTGCTGCGTTTGCATACTTCATAATCTATACGAGTTTGAGTAAGTAAATTTGAGAGTGAGTCAATTTTTCTTTGTAATGAAGCATCATTATTTGTTTTGTTATTATTCCTACAATTATTCAACTCATTTTCTAATTCGGCTATCCTTCTGTTAGCGATTATAATGGTGTTATTTTGAGTGTTGTTTTTGTCTTTCAGTGTATTGTTCTCTTTGGTCAGAATAATGACATTGTTTCGACAATTGTTTAAATCTGCGTCTGATGTAGTTTTTTCTTTTGTAGCTAAATCTCTCTCTCTTTTTTCTAATTCTAATTTTTTCTTATTTAACTCATCTTCTTTGCGCTTAAGTTCTTTTTCTTTTTCAAGCACTGTTTTGTTATTGACAGTTTTTTCAATATAAACAGTGTCTTTTTTAACTATGTTAATGGTATCTCTTTTTACTAAAGTATCTCTTTTAACAATAAAATTAGTGTCTCTTATTTCTGTGCGAAGAGAATCGGTACTATCTAAGTACACAGGATCAACTTTGTCTTCGTACCAAGTATTAAAGCAATGTCCTATCCCCATCGAAATTCCACCGTAAATATCTGCACCAGTAAACTGACTCGAAGACGCTACATTAAGAAGTCCCCCAAGATTATCACTACCAAAAAATACTGGTCCAACACGAGCATAAGCACCTAAGTAAAAATTCTTGTAGTTCTCACTTAAGGTAATTGGCATGCTAAACTCAAAGGCTCTAGATTCTACTCTAGGCACTATAGACACCATAGATGTACTTCTTAAACCAGTGCTATTATTTCCTTTTAGACTTTGATTCCAAAAAATTGAAGTATAAATGTGTTTTGATATTCTAAAGTCCATTTGAAGATTAACAGCCGAAGGAAGTGCGGTTCCAAAACTATACGTCTTAGATGCCCCCATCTGATTAAATACATTGGTACCAATACTGTCAAGAGCATTTTGATTTGCTGCACGGAAAGGGTCAAGAATATTATTAGCCACATTGACATTGACGGTTTGAGCAGAACTATAGCTATATTTCGTACTCATTCTATTATATCGAATACCGCCAAGATCGTTTAATGCAAGTGCTAATTTAAAGTCATGATCGCTCTTTCTATCATTGATATCACAACGTGTATTTGTGCTGTATTTGGCTCTTTTAGATCTATAAGTATAACTTAAACCTAAGTCGACACCAATACCAATACCTCTTGAGTTTAAAGAAAATATACCGTAGGGATTATTAAATGGATCTACAACTGTTTTATCATCATTATAGGCATATTGGAAATCGCCACTCACTAATGCTGAATTATTACCTGTACCATTAATATTTAATGATTCTCCTTTAAAATAAGCAGCACCTAAACCTCT
>JADLHV010000061.1 GCA_020848595.1 Bacteroidia bacterium | reverse complement strand
TTATTAAGTCATCAAATAAGTTATTGAAAAAAAAATCATCAATAATTTAAATTCTCAGTTATAATTCAATATTAAATAGTTTAGTCTATTCTACACCTGTACATTAAATCGTACGTGTTCATTTTTTTATCTAACTTGCATAGATTTATTTTGCATACGAATTGAAGGTAGTAACAAATGATATTGAGTTGAAGATTGCTCTCCAGGATTTTAATAGAGGCAAACGTAAGTTGGGTTTTATTCCAACTATGGGAGCCTTGCATGAAGGACATCTTCATCTTGTAAAACAAAGTCATGAAGAAAATGATATAACGGTAGTTTCAATTTTTATAAATCCTAAGCAATTTAATAATCAAGATGATTTTGATAAATACCCTGTAACATTAGAATCGGATAAGGAATTATTAGAACGAGGACATTGTGATATACTTTTACTTCCAAGCCAAGAAGTCATTTATCCAAAAGGATTTAAACCAGTTAAAGTAGATATCGATACACTCAATAAAGTCTTTGAAGGCCCTATGCGTCCTGGACATTTTGATGGAGTCATTCAAGTTGTCAATCGATTGTTTGAAATAGTTACTCCTGATGTATCTTATTTCGGATTAAAGGATTTTCAGCAATGTTTAGTAATAAAAGCTTTGCGGAATGAACTATTTCCCAAAATGGAACTTAAGTTTGTTCCCACAATTCGAAAGGCTGAGGGATTAGCTTTAAGTTCGAGAAATGCACGCTTGAGTCAATTAGGTCAAGAAAAGGCCAATATTATTTTCAAGACACTTGCTATGATCAAAGAATTAAAGAAACATATAGAGCCGTATGATGCTTTAAAATATGGCAAACATATCTTGACTCAGAATGGCTTCGAGGTTGAATATTTTGCGTTAGCCAATGCAGATACCCTTATTGAGTCTAAAAAGTGGCTTAGAAACGGGAAAAATATTGTTTTAGCAGCAGTTTGGTTAGAAGGTGTTAGATTAATAGACAATTATATATTTTAATATGTTCAAAGAAGAGAATGAAGCGTATAGAGCCAGATTGAATGAAAGTCTTTCTAAAGTGAATGATTTAAGTGTAGCAAAGAAGCGATTGACATATTCGAGGTGGAAGGTATCTGAGAACTTAGATAAATTGCTATTTGAATTTGAGACTAATGTTAAAAAGAATGATGCTCAAGTAAACTGGTGTCCGGATGTTAAATCTGGATTAGAGCAACTTAATAAACAGTTAAAGAATTTTAATAGAGTTGAGTTTTTTCAGCACAATTCTGTTAAACACTTTGTAAATGCTTTAGATATTAAAATTCCAGAAACATCAAAAGACCCGGAGGCATTGGTAATTGGAGCCAAGTTTATTATGGCAAATACAGGTAATTTCTTTGTTGCATTAGAATCAGAAGAACAATATGAGAAAATATTAAAAGCGCGTAAAGTAGTAGTCATAGCTGGTATAGATTCGGTTATTAGTCAACAAACTGAATTGTATACTGCACGTCAGATGTATTCTATTTTTGAAACAGGAAATCTACATTATCCAGTTGAATTCATGGCACGACCTGGAAGAGTTAGAGGAATGAATCTAGAAATTTCAATTTTATTAGTAGATATTAATAAAAGCCGATTATTGGATTTACCATATCACCGTCCATTGTTTAGTTTATTGAATTTCGATTTACCACCAGTTTGTCCAATGGAGCAATTTAATTATTCTGAAAGTGATTGGAAATATCAAGACACATTAACAATATTTTTAAGTGCATTTATGAATGGTGTGAAATCAAATTCCGATAAAATTAATGGTAATTATGGTTTACGTATATTAAATGATTTTATCCCATATGATTTGGATATGTATGATCAAGTCATGGAATCAAGAGCATTGTTGCATTCGGATGATAAAAAGACAGGATTACTTTCTTTTCTAGATCAAGACAAATCGGCCATTGCGATGAATCCTAAGAAGTTTAAAGATGCAGAAAAATTCAAAAAATATTCAGAACACAATTTTTTTGGAAGATTCTAAAGTTGCAAGTATATTTTACTTAAATTGACATAAGTTTCTGCATTCTTTATTATTTTATTTTTTTGTTCATCAGAAATTGGTTTAATAATCTTTGCTGGCACTCCCATAACCAAACTAAAGGCAGGTATTTGCATCCCTTCAGGTACAAGGGATCCAGCCGCGATAATGCAATATTCGCCTATAGAAGCTCCATTTAGAATTGTAGCATGCATACCGACTAAAACGTTGTTAGATAATTGAGCACCATGTATAATTGCGCCATGTCCAACAATACAAGCTTCACCAATTATTACAGGAAAACCTGGGTCAACGTGAATAACTGCTTGGTCTTGAATATTACTTTTACTTCCGATTATAATATCATCACCGTCGCCTCTAAGCACTGCCCCATACCAAACACTCACTTCGTCGCCTAATTTTACTCTTCCAAAAACTCGGGCTGTGTCGGCAATAAAAACTTCTTTACCTTTGTGTGGACTTAGTCTTATAACATCAACTGATATCATGCATTCAAACGATTATTTACTTACAAACATAGGGGAATTGATTGGAATTCTAGAACCTGAAATTTCTTGTCTAAAAGGAGAAGATATGTCGAAGGTTAATCGTATAGCCAATGCTTGGTTACATGTTGAAGATGGAATAATTGTTGATTTTGGTCCTATGACCAATTGTCCAGATTTAAATGTTGAAACAAGAGACGTTCAAGGACAATGGGTAATGCCAGGATTTGTTGATTCGCATACACATATGGTTTTTGCAGGACCAAGACATAATGAATATGTTATGAGATTAAAAGGTAAAACCTATGCAGAAATTGCTGTAGAAGGCGGTGGAATAATTAATTCATCTAAGCGATTACAGTTAATGAGTGAAGATGAATTATATGACAAGTCGATGAAATATGCTTATGAAGCCATACAAGGTGGAACTTGTGCATTAGAGATTAAGAGTGGATATGGATTGAATGTAGAATCGGAAATTAAAATGCTTCGAGTAATAAAACGCATGAAAGAAACATTGCCAATTTTAGTTCGTTCTACATTTCTAGGTGCCCATGCAATACCTCCAGAATATAAAGAGAATCGAGAAGCTTATATAGAACTAATCATAAATGAAATGTTGCCTAAAATTGCAGAAGAATCTTTAGCAGATTTTGTTGATGTATTTTGTGACGAAGGGTTTTTTAGTGTAGATGAAACTAATAAAATATTACAAGCAGCACAGAAGTATGGATTAATACCTAAGATACATGGAAATGAATTAGGCATAACCGGAGGTGTTCAGGTTGCTGTAGCAAATAAGGCATTATCGGTAGATCATTTAGAGCATATAGGAGAGGAAGAAATAGCCTGTTTAAAGAATAGCGATACTATGCCAGTTGCCTTACCAGGAAGTTCATTTTTTTTAAAGATACCATACACTCCAGCAAGAAGAATTATAGATAGTGGATTACCGATAGCAATAGCATCGGATTTTAATCCAGGCAGCAGTCCATGTCACAATTTATGGTTTATATGGAGTTTAGCATGTCTTTATAATGGAATGTTGCCAGAAGAGGGATTTAATGCCTTAACAATAAATGCAGCGAAAGCAATGGGAATTGAGCAGCAATATGGGAGTATAACAAGAGGAAAGAAATCTTGTATAATAATTACAGGGCCGTTTGAACATATTAATGAGATGCCTTATTGGTTTAGCAAGAATCAAGCTTACAAAGTACTTTTCAAGTAATAAAAAAAGCCAATCGAGAGATTGGCTTTTTTTATACAATAATAAAACAATTACTTGGCTGCGGCCTCTTCTTTAACAACGTTTCTAGTCATTTTAACACTAACGATAGCATTATCTTTAGAATCTAGAATTTCGATGTTAGGCACATCCAGATTTTTAATTTTGATGGATTGACCAAGGTCAAGAGAATCGATGTTAACAGAGACGAAATCAGGAATATTACTGATAAGCGCTCTGACACGTAATCTTTGAATTTTTTGGATCAATTTACCCCCTGATCTTACCCCTGGAGAGTTACCAGTAACAGTAACAGGAATAGTTACGGTTACTTTTTTCACATCGTCTACCATTAGGAAATCGGCGTGAATAATGGCTTCGTTAACAGGGTGAAACTGCATATCTTGTAAGATAGCATAATACTTTTTGCCCTCGATTGTGAGCTGTACTTTGTAAGTGTTTGGCGTGTAAACGAGGTTTTTGAAGTCAGGTGAATAAATGAAGAAGTGAACAAGTTCATTTCCTCCGTATAAAACACATGGTACTTTACCTTCGTTTCTCAACGCCCTAGAACTTTTAGATCCTAAATCAGATCTTAGTTCGCCAGTTAATGCAATGGTCTTCATTTTACTTTGGATTAAATTAATTTGGGTTGGAAACTATTATCAAGCTTGAACAAGGAACTTATAGAACCGTGTTCGTGGATATTTCTGATGGCTTTGCTTATCAAAGGAGCTACTGATAAGACTTTAATTTTTGGACTACTTTGCTTCATTGGAATAGTATCACAAACGATTAATTCTTCCAAGACGCTATTTTCTATATTCTCGTAGGCTTTACCACTAAGAACAGGATGTGTACAAACCGCTCTTACAGAACGCGCACCGCTATCTTTTATTAATTTAGCAGCTTTAGACAAAGTACCTGCGGTATCACATAAATCGTCGACAAGAACAACGTCAGCATCTGTAACATCACCAATAATTGTCATACCGGCAATTTCATTTGCTTTCCTTCTTTCTTTGTCACAAATAACCATTGGTACACCAAGAGATTTGGCATATTCACGGTTTCTGTTACTTGCCCCAACATCAGGAGCGGCAATTACTAATTTCTCTAGATTTAGAGATTTGATATAAGGAATAAATATGACAGAAGAATCGAGGTGATCTACTGGCATATTAAAGAAAGCTTGAATTTGAGGAGCATGTAAATCCATTGTAATTACTCTGTTTGCGCCGGCAGCACTTAAAACATCAGCAATCATTTTACTACCAATGGATACTCTAGGTTTGTCTTTTCTATCTTGTCTAGCATATCCATAATAAGGGATAACAACAGTAATAGAATTGGCAGAAGCACGTTTAGCGGCGTCAATCATTAAGAGTAATTCTAAAAGATTGTCACCAGGAGGGGTGGTTGATTGAACTAAAAATAAGTCACAACCTCTCACAGACTCATTGTAATGTGGTTGCATTTCACCATCACTAAACTTACTGAGCGTCATATCGCCGAGAGTTGTTCCGTAGTATTCGGCAACCTTCATCGCCAATGAATAGGACGCTGAACCACTAAAAATCTTAACTTTGTTGAGAATTGACACTACGATGAATTTTAATCCTAAATTAAGAGTTGCCCGAGCTGGATTCGAACCAACATACAGTGCACCAAAAACACTAGTCCTGCCATTAGACGATCGGGCAATCTTCCAAAAGGACTGCAAAAGTAATTTTTGTTTTCTTTTTTACCAAAAAAATAGCAAAGATTATTTAAATAATTCCTTTTAACTTGATTGGTATAGTATCTTTGCCGCTGTTTTAAGCTTAATTTATGTCTCGATTTAAACGCACGCTCGTAACTGCCGCACTGCCATATGCAAATGGTCCTAAACACATTGGACACCTAGCTGGAGCCTATATCCCAGCGGATATTTATACCCGTTATCTGCGCAATTGTGGCGAAGAAGTTCTATATGTATGTGGTAGTGACGAACATGGCACTGCTATTCCAATTCAAGCTCAAAAAGAAGCTACAACTCCTAAAGCCATAATAGATCGATATCATCAACTACTTAAATCCAATTTTGAAAAACTAGGAATTGCTTTTGATATTTATCATAGAACTAGTGACCAAATTCATCACGAAACTGCTCAAGAATTCTTTTTAAATCTTTATCATAAAGGATTATTTACAGAAGAAGTAAGTGAACAATTTTTTGATGAGGAATATCAAAGTTTTTTGGCAGATAGATATATCAAAGGCACTTGTCCAAATTGCGGATTTGAGAGCGCTTATGGAGATCAATGTGAAAAGTGCGGTAAATCATTAAATCCTAATGAATTAATTAATCCTATCTCAACATTATCTTTAAAAGTACCCATCAAAAAGGCTACAAAACATTGGTTTTTACCTCTTCAAAATTATGAGCCATGGTTAAAAGAATGGTTATTAGAAGGTCATAAAGAAGATTGGAAATCAAATACTTATGGACAGAGTAAGAGTTGGATTGATGGTGGTTTATCTGCAAGAGCCATGACTAGAGATTTGGATTGGGGTGTTAAAGTGCCAATTCAAGGTGCTGATGGTAAAGTGCTATACGTTTGGTTTGATGCACCAATTGGATATATCTCTGCAACAAAAGCATTTTTTAAAGAATTAGAATCAGGGAAAACCAATTTTTCATATCCTAATAACTCGGTAATAAAAAATGGAAAAGCGTCGGATTGGACAAAATGGTGGAAAGAAAACGATACAAGACTTATTCATTTTATAGGTAAAGATAATATTGTATTTCACTGTATTATTTTCCCAGTTATGTTACACGCAGAAGGCGAATATATTGTCCCAGATAATGTTCCAGCCAACGAGTTTTTAAATCTCGAAGGAGATAAAATGAGTACAAGCAGAAAATGGAGTGTCGAAATGTAAGATTATTTTCAAAATTTTGATGGAAAAGAGGACGTTATGCGATATGTATTAACTGCAATTGCTCCAGAGACTAAGGATGCTGATTTTAGTTGGAAGGATTTTCAAACAAGAAATAATAGTGAATTAGTAGCTATTCTTGGTAATTTCGTAAACCGTGTAGCTGTATTGACTCATAAGTTTTATAATGGAGTTGTGCCAGCGTCTTTGAATCTTGTAGAAATAGACCAGGACTTAATTAATGAAGTGGAGCGTTGTAATGTATCAGTAGATGAAAATATTCGCAATTTTAAATTCCGTGAAGCATTGTTTGAATTAATGAATATGGCAAGAGCTGGTAATAAATATTTAGCAGATAATGAGCCTTGGAAATTAATTAAAACAGATGAAGAAAGAACAGCCACTGTTATGAATTATGCTCTTCAAGTTTGTGTTCAATTAGCATGGTGGATGGAACCCTTTATGCCATTTACCTCTCAAAAATTATTTAAATTATTAAATTTCGAAAAAACTAACTTTAAAAAGGCTTCCATATTACAGTTAAGTGCTGGACATGTTATAAATGAAGCAACACATTTGTTTAGCAATATTGAAGATAGCATTATTGAAGAACAAATTAAAAAACTAGAAGATACTAAAGCTAACTTACTAATTGAAAATGGAAAAATAGAGTCCAGTTTATGGGCACCAGAAGCGCAGAAAGAAAGTATAAGTTTTGATGAATTTGGTAAAATGGATATTCGAATTGGTACTATTTTAAGTGCCGAGAAAGTAAAGAAAGCAGATAAGTTATTGAAATTGGAAGTTGATTTAGGTTTTGAAATAAGAACTATAGTATCAGGTATTGCGATGCATTTTACTCCAGACGAATTGATTGGAAAGCAAGTTTGTGTTTTAGTCAATTTAGAACCAAGAGTAATAAAGGGAATTGAATCTAAAGGAATGATTCTAATGGCTGATCATTCTGATGGCAGTTTAAAACTGGTAACAACATCAGAGTTAACATCACCAGGATCAGGTGTGCGATAACATTATATTCAATCCATTGATTGCAATTCTAAATCATTGCAGAAACGACAGTGGTCCGAATTTAAGATTATAACAGTTCCGCTAATTTTAGCACGGAACACACTGAAATGATTGCATTGTAAATTAAATCACAAAATTTTTATGTACCCTTTTCGTGGGTTTCGTCTTTTCCGTGTAAGAGAGTACACGCAGTGAACGAACGCTTTAATGGCTGCGATAAAGGTTTCCGTTTTTTCCGTGTTTAGCTAAGCGCAGCGTCCAAATCTGAGATTGCGTCAGCTCCGCTGGGTTTAGCACGGAATACACGGAAAAGATTGCATAGAAATAAAGCACGAAATTCGACACATTTTCACTTCATGAAAATATGCCTCTACGAAATTCACGAAATTTTAATGCATTCTTTTCGTGGGTTTCGTCTTTTTCGTGTAAGAGAACTTACGAAGTAAGAGAACGCTTTAATGGCTGCGATAAAGGTTTTCGTCTTTTCCGTGTTTAGCTAAGCGCAGCGTCCAAATCTGAGATTACGTCAGCTCCGCTGGGTTTAAGCACGGAACACACGAAAAATGATTGCCAAGAAATAAAGCACGAAATTCTACACATTTCCACTTCATGAAAATATGCCTCTACAGAAATCACAAAATTTTAATGCATAAGAAATGACTTTAGATAATGCAAATGGAAAAAATGTAATTGCAGTCCATAGACACAAATCACTCTATAAAATCTAGTTATTCCATTCCGTTAGTTCAATTATTTAGCTGTTTTTTTTACAGAAAAGCATTAACTTTGTAAGAAATGAAACCGAGACTATCATTAGCCCTATTCTTATTTTGCATTATTAATGCAAGCGCCCAGAAGGAGGCTACAATATGGATGAATGAAATTACGATTACTAGTGTTGATATAGAATTGTTTGATAATAGTGGGATAAGTCAATTGCAGACTACAGAAAATGTCAATACTTCAAATCCTAATATTATTAGTTTAAATACGAGTGTTTTACCTTCTGGACTTTATACATGCATTATTAGTACAGGTGGAAATCTTTTAAAGTGCATTTATTTAATTAAGAGTTGAAAAAATTATTTATAACAATACTTTATATTTTTTTTGCAAAGGGAGCTTATTCGCAGTTCCCTTTGCTTTACAAGCCATTTAACTCATCCGTCGGTGTCCCTTATAGAATTGAGTTAAGCTATGACAGTGGTCTTCTTGTTACAGGAACGAGTACCATAATGGAAATTGATTCTGGAGGAGAATTGTTAAAATTGGATGCCAATGGAAAAAAGCTTTGGACACGGAGTTTTAATGGTAAGGTATATAATCGAAACATTTCATTTAAACAATGTTCAGATGGCGGGTATTTTATATATGGAACTACCTATAGAACAGATGTGCTTGGTGACGGTTTCGTGGGCAAATTGAATCCTTGCGGTGAATTAGTTTGGGGTCAAATTTTCATGATACCTGAATGGAACTGGGTAACTGATGTTTTTGAGTTGGATTCAGATAAGTTGTTAATTGTGCAAAGTGGTAACTCCTTTCGCACGGAGGACTATCTATACTCCCATGTCGGCATTTATGAGAATGAATTTAAAAAATTCACCAAACAACTGTTAATACCATCGGAGCCTTTGTTTAAAAAAGTTAGGATACATAATGGCCGATTTTATTTGTTTAATACATGGACATATCCTACAAAGAATGACTCTAATGTTGCTGTTTTAGGGAGTTCTGGAATTTCCTTTGATAGTTCACTTTCAAGTTTTGGAATTCGATTTTATGCTCCTGAAGCGGTTTCGGATACGCTTCCCTTGTTTATTTGTCCTCCTGTATTTCTTAATAGTGGTCAATTGATCTCAGGAGGCTCAATACTTGGATTGAGAAATAATATCGGATATCCAATGGCCTTTGGCAAGTTTGACAAACATTTAAATTGGACAGATTATAAGGATATGGGTCATATCCGCACCCCTAACTGTTCTGAAATAGTTGAACACATGATAATTATAGGAAATGATAAGTTTATTGCTTTGGCCAATATTGATCCAAATCATGATTATGTTTCAACTATGAACAGTCAGGCTGAGGCATATTTGATAGATACGAATTTTACAGAGTTAAAATCAATCTGGTATGGAGATACTTCAAATTTCAAGTATTGGACACATGATGCAATAAAGGATCCAAACGGTAATATTCTAATACTGATGCATAGGTTTAAGCATTTTGGTAATATAAGCTATGAACTAGTCAAAATTGACTCTAATCTAAATCTTGTAAAAACAACATTACCCTTTAAGAAATATGATTACAAATGCTCCAAGGTTATAGATACCATAGGATTTATTAACATGAATCAATTTGACACAATAACCATAGTAAATTGGAGTGAAGTAGCAAAAAATAACAGAGTAAATGCTTCGAAAAGCAATTTAGGCTTTAGTTTATATCCAAATCCCGCAAATTTTTATTCTAATCTAGAATTTGATAGTCCAAAAAGTGGAAAAGTAGAATTAATAGATTACCAAGGAAAGCAAATTTATACAAGGCAATTCTATGAAGAAACAAAACTAATATTAGATTTAAGTTCTTCGGCGAATGGGTTATATTTTATAATAATATCTTTGGATGATTTAATAGTTATGCGTCCAATATTAATTCAGAAGTACTAGACTGATAAAAAGTAATTACCATTTATATTTAATCATTATAGATCATGAAAGGATTAATTTAATTCTAGTCGTCGAACTAATTTGGATTAACTTTTAATAAGTGTTTTCTGTTATTCAAAAGTAAACTTTTTTTAGGACGAGTCATAATGAAAAAAACCCGAAATTTAATTTCAGGGTTTTTCTGCTACACAGTAGACCAGATAGGCGAAGTGTCGAACTTAATTCAGTTGTTTTAGAACCCAAAGCCAGATTTAATGTGAGTATGAGTGTGAGATGGAGACCGAAGAAAAAAAGAGAGCAGTGTGTCCGTTCTTGAATAGAGAAGAATACTATTTTAGTGTGAGAGTGAGTGTAAGTGTGAGTGTGAAGTACTCCTTCTCCGCTTCAGGCGGATTCGGAGACCGAAGAAAAAAAAGAGAGCAGTGTGTCCGCATTCGCTCCCACACTCACTCTCTTTTTTGTAGTCCCAGTAGCAGAGAACTCCGCTTTCACCTCCGCTTAAGCTTCGGTGAACAAAGACGCTCCGTTCACGCTACGGGACAACCATGTATGCGTGAAAGCTCGCCGGAAGGCATAAAAAAAGCCCGGAATTTCGTTCCAAGCTTTCTCTGCTACATGGTAGCCCCGCCAGGAGTCGAACCTGAATCAAATGTTTAGGAAACATCTATTCTATCCATTGAACTACAGGGCCATAGATTAAGTTTTAAAATTATTTATTAATTTATATGTAATAAACTTTTATGAAAGCTTAATTATACTAAATCATATCGAGATTTAGAAAGAGCAAAATTAGTAAAAATTGTTCTATTTTTAGAATAAGATTTAGATGTATTAAAACACCAAACCTAATGTAATACCCGCTGATTCAGAAAATCTAATAATATTGTTAAAATACATTAAATCATCACTTAAAACTAAAAAATTTAATTGTTGTGTCTGATAGTTTAATCCAATATTAAATCGTGTATTGCCTTTGCCTTGTATTTGAACTCCTAAAGAAGGATTAAATAAAAAGCCTTCACCTTTAAATCCATCTTGTGGATTAAAAGAGAAACCTGCACTAAAGCCAAATATAGGGGATATATTCTTTTGCATAAATGTGTATTTAAAATCTGCAAATAGCGGTATTATAGGTGTCTCAGACTCATTGAAATATTTAAATCCAGTTCCTATGCCTGCAAATATATTTTGGGTAAATTGATAACCATTTATAAAATTAAAATTGGTTACATCTAATCCATATTTACCCGATTTCAATCCATACCCTAATTCTACTATTCCTCTATAACTTTTTTCGAAGGTTTCTTCCTGATTATATTCTAATGCAGGTAATAGAATATCAGTCGATGCACTATCATTTGGCTTTGTTTGATTAACAACTGGATTAACAACTGGTTCTTTTGTGATTTTTAATATATCATTTATACTACAAACAAATATACTACCGTCAATGGTTGTTATAGTATAAGAAACATTTGGCACAAATTCAGTAATCATTCCTTTTATTTTTGAGCCATTTTTTAGATATATAACTTCTATGTAATTATTCTGAGAAAATGAATCCGTACTTAATATTAATAATAAACCAAGTATTAGCATTTTAAACTTAAAAATTCTTATCATTTTGCATTAAATTTTATTGCGAATTTAATATTTAAATACCAATATGTAAATTTATTTCCAATATAGTTAATCTGTGATTAATTCTGTTTTTAATAGGGTAAAAAAAGTAAATAAAAACCCCAACCAAATGGTCAGGGTTTCTATATGCAGCAATTAATCTAAACGATCATAGTGGTTTGAATAATATCATTTAAAGAACCAATTTTTATTTATCTAAAATATGTTATTCAAATTTATATTGACAAATATTATTAACCTACTGTTCCTATTAAATCCTTACACAAAAATGATATTACAGGTTAATAATTGCAGATTGATGACAGTTGTTTTGTGTTAATTGAAAAGTTTAAAAGAAAATTTAGCATTTTTATGAAGAATGAGGATTCTATTTGATTTGAATTTTTAGATATAAAATAATTTATAATCTATCTATTTTTCTATTCATCTAGAACTTAATGAAGTCAATAGTGCAAATGGAACACAGAATGTCTTGTATTTCCACAAAACTTGTTCTTGATTATATAGTATTTGTTAAAAAGTTCCAGTTTCAACATACAAGGTTTGATTAAATATGGCTCTTTAAGGATTGGTAATTTCCCAATACTTTTCAGTTTTTAAAGCAAATATTTTTTTGTTTAGTAAAAATGAAGATGGTAAAACGGGTATAAAATCAGCACCTAGAAATATATCATCTCTGTGCAATTCTTTGTTAATGTAATCTTCGTTATGATAAATTTTAGCAGTTATAGGTTGAAGTCCTTTAACTTTACTAAGCAATAAAGTTTCATAAGGTAAGGCCCAAATACCTAGCCACTCGTCATGATTTACTACGCTGTCTTGGATGATTATTTTTGATTTCCCAGGATTCTTACTTGTAATAAGCCTATCCATTAAGTATAAGCGTTTCTGATACATAGGTGTTACCTTGAAAATACCATATAGAGAAAATAAAAGGATGAAGCTTAAACCTATAAAAGGCGTCATATTGAGTTTATAATTCTTAATTTCTAATAAATCTTTTAGAGGGTAAAAAGCAATTAGAATCCATGGCGTAAAGTTTTTCTCCATAAAAATATTACCATCGCCACGGTTGAAGAAAATAATAATAATAAACCAAACACTTATTAGTGCTATTAAATAAAACCCCAATTGGTAATATTTTTTGGTTTTGATATACAAAAATATACTTATAAAAGCTGCAATGACAGGCATAAAATATATTTGAAAGAAATA